>NZ_JARWCR020000020.1:26333-142179 GCF_029846695.2 Bradyrhizobium nivariense
TGCTGCCGGCAGTCGGCCCCGTCGTCGGAGCAACCGATGTCACGGTGGGAGCGGCGAGATAGGTGAACTTGTCGCTCGCAGAGGTGGCCGAAGTGCCGCCAGCAGTCGTCACCGTGACGTCCACGGTCCCCGCAGCTCCGGGCGGCGAGGTCACGGTGAGGGAGGTGGCGGAAGTGACGTTGACGCCGGTCCCGGCTGCGCCGCCGAAATTGACCGTGGTGGCGCCGACGACGAATCCGGTGCCGCCAATCGTCACTGTTGTGCTGCCGGCAGTCGGCCCCGTCGTCGGAGCAACCGATGTCACGGTGGGAGCGGCGAGATAGGTGAACTTGTCGCTCGCAGAGGTGGCCGAAGTGCCGCCAGCAGTCGTCACCGTGACGTCCACGGTCCCCGCAGCTCCGGGCGGCGAGGTTACGGTGATGGAGGTGGCGGAATTGACCGTGACGCCGGTCCCGGCTGCGCCGCCGAAATTGACCGTGGTGGCGCCGACGACGAATCCGGTGCCGCCAATCGTCACTGTTGTGCTGCCGCCAGTCGGCCCCGCTGTCGGAGCAACCGATGTCACGGTGGGAGCGGCGACGTAAGTGTAATGATCGGCGGCCGATGTCGCAGATGTCACGCCATTGGTGGTCACGGTGACATCGACGGTGCCGACGGAGCCGGCCGGCGCGACCGCGGTAATCTGTGTATTGGAATTGACGACGTAGCTCGTTGCGTTGTTGGCGCCGAACTTCACGCCAGCGGCGCCGGTCGTCCCGGTGAAATTGGCACCGGTGATGACGACGCTGGTGCCACCCGCCGTCGGACCCGACGTGGGTGAAATCGATGTCACCGAAGGCGAAGGCAGGTTGACCGTGATCGTGAACGAGGTGTCGGTGCTATGAACTCCGGAGGTACAGGGAACGGTCTGCGAGCACGAGCTGGTGTACCAAAGTGTGATCGTGTCGGTGCCGCCTCCTGACAGCGAGTTGATCTGGATATCGTATTCGTCCGTGTGAAAATTGTTGGACCCGTTGTTGACGGGAACCAGGGTGTAGGTGGCCTTGGCTGACGTGTAGCTCAGGTTCGTTAAACTCAAACCGCCGGCGGTCATCGGATAGTTTTGGAAGGTATCGATGTTCGGATTGCTGCCGTTCGAGGAGCCGAACAGGCCCCATCGCACCGTGTCGTTGCTCACGCAGAGACCAACCGCGTTCCCCGCGCCGGTCCCGGTCATCGTGATCGTGGCGGCAGTTCCCGAGCCGCTCGAGAAATTGCAGGCTGCCTGTGCGACCGTCGAACCCAATACGAGGGCCGCAACCACGCATATTAGCTGCAAGGCACTACGCGTAACCGCGCGGATCCCCTTCGAACGCCAGCCAAGACTCATCGCGGCAAAATACGCCACCAGTCCTCCCTGCAACGGACGCTCTGCGGAGCGCCCTTGCCGCCAATCCCCGTCTCAAATGCTGCATAAAGTGTTGTTGCGTAATGGTTGTTATTTTGCAGTACCACCACTTAGGCCACGGGCTTATCATGCGGCAAGCTGCAAGGCGGATGAAACCTGCCGTTGCGCCACCATCACGCGTGTTTTCATCTGGTTCGTTGCATACGTGCAACAATCGTGGGTTTTGGCGGAGCTCCGACGCGAGCACACGGAGAAACCCCGGAATTCAACCCAACCGTGAGAGACAGATTGATAGCTCGTGCTGCGCTTGACTCGGGCAATGTAATGTCTGACAATCTTTGCGGGCGCACGAAAACGAATTCATCCTATGATTTCATGACTCGCCGCGGTGGATATTCAACGCATCACCACGCGATGAGCCGCGTGTCCTTGGGGAGGGGCCATGCCGTACCAGCCTATTCTGGGGCAGATCATGCCCTTTGCTGGCGTCAACGTGCCGAGAGGCTGGGCGCTTTGTAACGGCGCGCTGCTCGCGATCCAGACCAATTCGGCGTTGTTCTCACTGCTTGGCACCTACTATGGCGGCGACGGGATGAGGACATTCGCGCTTCCCGATCTTCGCGGGCGCGCCGTTCTCGGTTCGAGCGGCCAGGGCGGGCAATATCCTGTCGGCGTGACCGGCGGATCGGTGTCGGTCAACATGACGGGACTTCAGCTCCCACAGCACAATCATCTCGTTCAGGCGACGGATGCCAACGGACAGGGACGTGGCGCTGCTCCCACCAACAACATCTTCGCAACGACCACGGCGCCGGCGGACAGATATATTTTCCTGGCAGCCAATATTACCGAGACGCCGTTGGCTGCGGGTACAAATCTGGCGAACGAGGGTAACGGCCAGCCGCACAACAATCTTCAGCCCTACCTGGTCATCAACTATCTGATCGCGACGCAGGGCGTGTATCCATCGCGAAACTAAGCGCTCTGCGAGGAATTTCTCGCGAACGAAATACGACGCCTCGAAATTTCAGGCATTTGCGCACCCGGCTCGTCCGCAGCGTGCGAGACAGAAGGATCCAACGCGATGGCAGATCCGTTTATTGGCGAGCTCCGGCTGTTCGGTTTTCCGCGGGTGCCCAACGGCTGGTTGGCGTGCAACGGCCAATCTTTGCCGATCTCGTCATACGACACGCTTTATGCCGTGATTGGCACAGCCTATGGCGGAGACGGAGCGCAGACCTTCAACCTGCCTGATCTTCGCGGTCGTGTTCCGATCGGGCAAGGCGCTGGCCCCACGCTTCCGAATTTCGCACTTGGCCAGATCGCGGGCGAAGAAGCACATACGCTGACCGAGGCGGAAATGCCGACGCATAGTCATGCGCTGCTGTCCTCGACCACGACAGCCACGACGGCAACGCCAGGACCGACCGTGCATCTGGCGACTGCTTCATCCGGCACACTTTACGCGCCGATCGCGAACGCTGCTCCATATGAGATCATGGCGGCTTGCGTGACCACGGCAGGCAACAGCCTCGGGCACGACAACATGATGCCGACCGTCGTCGCCAACTACTGCATCTGCTATTCGGGCATCTTCCCCGCGACAGGTTAGTCCGTCCGCACCCGCCCTTCAGTCTCAAGGAGAGACATCATGTCAGATCCCTTTATCGGGGAAATCCAGGCGTTTCCATTCCCCTGGGCGACCGGCGGCTTCAACAACATGTGGTTGCCTTGCCTCGGGCAGCTGGTCTCCGTCCAGGCTTTCACCCCGCTGTTCGCGCTGATCGGCACGGCTTACGGCGGAAACGGCACGACCAATTTCGCGCTGCCGAATTTGAACGGCTCGGTCACGATCAGCCAGGGGCAAGGACCCGGGTTGACGCAGCGCGTCGTCGGCGAGGCGCTCGGCAGTGCCGCTGTGAGCTTGAGCAGCGACCAGATGGCAACACATACCCACACCCTGCAACTGGGCAGCAGAACGGCGCAGAATGCGGTGGCTGGACCCGGAACGAGTTCGAACATGGTGGCGATTGATCCTGGCTTCAACGGCTTCGTGCCTCCGCCGGCCACTCTCAACTTGACGTTCAGCACCGTCACGATGACCGGACAAGGACTTCCGCACGACAACATGCAACCGACCCTGGCCATCGTGTGGTGCATCGCCTACTCCGGCATCTTTCCGTCTTTCAGTTGAGCAAATGGCGACAGGGCAGGGCTCAGCGCTTCGCATCCTTCCCGACGACGCAAGCCTGCAGCTTCGACCGGCGTCGCCAGCCGACCAGGCTTTCCTCCGCCATCTCGTCGGCCGGATACGCGGGGACGCATTCGGCGCTGCGGGCTTGACCAACCCCATGCTCGATCGCGTGCTCGACCAGCAGTTTCGCGCCCAGAGCACCGGTTATTCCACGCAGTATCCCGATGCCGTTTCACTCATCATTGTCAGAGGGAACAAGGCGATCGGACGGCTACTGCTGCATTGCGCGAGTCAGCGTTGGCATGTGATCGACATCGGCTTGCTGCCGTCCGATCGCGGTCAGGGGATCGGGACCAAGGTCATCAACGCCGTCGAAGCGGCTGCGCGAGAACAGTCCGCAATGTTGCTCACGTTGATAGTCCTCGCGAGCAACACGGCGGCGCGGCGTCTCTATATCCGGCTCGGCTTTGTCGAGGACGGCGAAAGCAGTCCTGCGCATATCGAAATGCGGAAGCACTTTACGTGCTAGCGTTGCGTATGCTCGCGCAGAAACTTCACCAGCGCCTCATTCACCTCCTCGGGCCGCTCCTGCTGGACCCAATGGCCGGCGCCCTCGATGATCAGCTTTCGCGTCAGGTTGGGCAGCACGCGCTCGAGCTCGTTGATGCGCTTGGCCCCGATCAGGCCGGTGATGACGGCGTCTTTCGAGCCGGCAATGAAGAGCGAGGGCTGGTGGATCTGGGCATCCTGCCAGGGCGCCGTCAGCTCCCAATTGCGGTCGAGATTGCGATACCAGTTCAGCCCGCCGCGAAAGCCGGACTTGCGGAAGGTCTCGGTGAAATAGGCAAGATCAGCCTCGCTGAGCCAGTCGGGCAGCGGCTCCTCGGCGGTCGCATGGCCGAGAAAGCCCTTGCCCTCCTGCACGAACATGGCCCCGGAGGGATCGGCCAGGCCGCGCCCGCCGAGCACGATGCGCATGGTGCGCGCGACGTCATGCTCGAGCTCGGCTTCGGCAACGCCGGGCGCCTGGAAATACTGCCAATAGAAATTGGTGACGCCGCCCTGGCGCAGAAGGTCGAGCGGCTTGCCGCGGCCGCGGAACGGCGGCGGCACGCTCAGGCCGGCGACCGCCGTGAAGACGTCCGGCCGAAACAGCGCCGCGTGCCACGCCACCGGTGCTCCCCAGTCGTGGCCGACCACCATGGCTTTGCTCTCGCCGAGCGCCTGCACGAGGCCGACGACGTCGCCGACCGTGTCGAAGATCGAATAGGCCGTCGCGTCGGGCGGCGCTGAGCTTTGGCCATAGCCGCGCATGTCGGGGGCGACGACGCGAAACCCGGCTTCGGCCAGCGCCGGGATCTGGTGGCGCCAGGAGTACGAGAGTTCCGGCCAGCCATGGCACAGCACCACCAGCGGACCCTGACCGGCTTCTCGGATGAACAGGTCGATCCCGTTGGCCTTGATCACACGGGTGGAGGACATCGCTTTTCCGCCTTGTTTCAGGGGTTTGGTCAGGAATTATAAGGTGCCACGATAGGGGCGCGACGAGAATCGTGCAATCTCCGGACAAGCGGCCAGCCCCGTGTTGTTCGCACCGGTTCCAACTGTTAGAACGCCGCTCTCAGGGCTTGGCCATGGCATTTCGTCTTTCTTCGTCTCGTCGCACCCGGTTCACCGCCGGAGCGCTGGCGCGCGGGCTGATCGCTGCGGTTCTGATCGCGGGCATTGGCTGGGGCGGGGCGCTCTACGCCGCCAACCAGAGCGTTCAGGGCGCCAAGAAAACGGAAGATTCCGGCTTCGACGGCGATGCCCCGACCGCGATCCTGATCGAAGCCTCCAGCGGCAGCGTGCTGTTCGAGAAGAACGCCGACGAGCTGCGCGCGCCCTCCAGCATGATGAAGCTGATGACGGCGGAGGTCGTCTTCAACGCCATCAAGAAGGGCGACGTCAAGCCGACCGACGAATACCGGATCAGCGAGAATGCCTGGCGCAAAGGCGGGGCGCCCTCGGGCGGCTCGACCATGTTCGCCGCCATCAACAGCAAGGTCTCTGTCGACGACCTCCTGCACGGCGCGATCATCCAGAGCGGCAACGACGCCTGCATCGCGCTGGCCGAAGGCATCGCCGGCAATGAACGCATCTTCGCCGCCGATTTCATGACCAAGCGCGCCCGCGAGCTTGGCCTGACGAAGTCGACCTTCGGCAATTCCAACGGCTTGCCCGACCCCGGCAACAAGATGACGGTGCGCGAGCTCGGCATCCTTGCCCGGCACATCATTCTCGACTTCCCCGAATTCTACAAACTGTTCGGCGAGAAAGAGTACACTTGGAACAAGATCCGCCAGCCCAACCGCAATCCGTTGCTCAATTCGATGGAAGGCGCCGACGGTCTGAAGACCGGCTACACCAAGGAAGGTGGTTACGGCATGGTCGGTTCGGCGGTGCAGAACGGCACGCGGCTGATCGTCGTCGTCAACGGGCTTGAAGACCCCGAGGACCGCGCCACGGAAGCCAAGAAGATGCTGGAATGGGGCTTTCGCAATTTCGAGACCCGTACGCTGATGGCGGCCGACCAGCCGGTAGGCTACGCCAAGGTGTTCGGCGGCGAGAGCCGCTCGGTGAAACTGGTCGCCAAGACGCCCGTGAAGGTGATGGTGCACAAGAACGGCAGCGACAAGCTGATCGCGCGCGTCGTCTATAGTGGTCCGGTGCGCGCGCCGGTCGAGGCCGGCCATAAGGTCGGCGTGGTCAGGGTCTGGCGCAGCGGCAACATCGCGGTGGAGACGCCGGTCTATGCCGCTGACGCGATCGGTACCGGCTCGACCATGCGGCGTGCAATCGACGGCGCCAGCGAGCTCGTGATCGGCATGTTCCGCGCGGGCGCCGAGAAGCTCTGATCATGAGTGAAAGCGCGGTAAAGTGGCCGTCCGGACGCGGACGCTTCGTCACCTTCGAAGGCGGCGAGGGGACGGGCAAGTCGACCCAGATCAAGAAGCTCGCCGACCGTCTCAAGGCGGCAAGGATGCGCATCCTCGTCACGCGCGAGCCGGGCGGCTCGCCGGGCGCCGAGATCATGCGCCATCTGGTGCTGTCAGGCATGGGTAAGCTTTTGGGACCTGAGGCCGAGACGCTGCTGTTCGCGGCCGCCCGCGACGACCATGTCCGCACCGTGATCCAGCCCGCGCTCAACCAGGGCACCTGGGTGCTGTGCGACCGCTTCGCCGACTCGACGCGGGCCTATCAGGGCAGCGTCGGCCGCGTGCCGGCGGCGCTGATCAACGCGATGCAGCGGGTCACGATCGGCGATCTCAAGCCGGACCTCACCCTTATCCTCGACCTGCCGGTCGAGATCGGCCTGCAGCGCGCGGCCGCACGCCGCGGCAGCGGCACGCCAGACAGGTTCGAGGCCGAGAAGCTCGGTTTCCATCAGGGTCTGCGCGAGGCCTATCGCAAGATCGCGGCCGACGATCCCGCGCGCTGCGTGCTGATCGACGCCAATTCCGACCCCGATACGGTTGCCGGACGCGTCTGGACCGCGTTGCGCGATCGCCTCCTTCCGACGCCGGCATCGGTGGTGTCCATATGAGCCCGCGTCAGACCGAGCGCGAACCCGCCATTCCGCATCCGCGCGAGACGAGCCTTCTGTTCGGCCATCGCGAGGCCGAGACCGCGCTGCTTGCCGCCTATCGCAGCGGGCGCATCCCGCATGCCTGGCTGATCGGCGGACCGCAAGGCATTGGCAAGGCGACGCTGGCCTATCGGATGGCGCGCTTCGTGCTCGCCCACGGCCAGCCGCTGGCGCCCGCCGTGCAGCGCGCCGAGAGCCTCGCGATCGATCCTGAGAACGCCGTGGCGCGGCAGGTTGCGGCCAGCTCGCATGGCGGCCTGTTGACGCTGGAGCGCACCGCGAACGATCGCGGCGTGATGCGCACCGTGATCACCGTGGACGAGACGCGCGAGACGATCGGATTCTTCGGATCGACCGCAGCGGCCGAAGGCTGGCGCGTCTGCATCGTCGACACCGTCGACGAGCTCAATCCGAATGCCGCCAACGCGCTGCTGAAAATTCTCGAGGAACCACCGCAGCAATCGCTGTTCCTCTTGGTGAGCCACGCGCCGGCGCGCGTGCTCGCCACAATTCAGTCGCGCTGCCGCAAGCTGCGTCTGCGCGCGCTCGCAGCCGACGATGTGATTGGTGCGGCCGCTGCAACCGCAGACATCGATCCGAACGATCCGGCGTTGCGCGAGGCGGCGGAGGCCTCCGAGGGCAGCGTCGCGCGGGCGCTGACGCTGCTCGGCGGTGATGCCCTGAAGCTCCAGCAGCGCACGGCCGCGCTGCTGGCGCGACTGCCGCAGGTCGATCCGCGCGAATTGCACACGCTCGGCGAATCGCTCGGCACCAGCGACCGCGTTGCGCTTGCCGCTTTCATCGACGGCATCGATCGCTGGATCGCGGAACGCCTGCATGCCGACGAGGCCAATGCCAACCAGAACCTGCCGCGCCTTGCGCGCCTAGCTGAGGTATGGGAAAAGATCGTCCGCGCCGCACGCGACACCGAAACCTACAATCTGGAGCGAAAGCCCTTGGTTTTCTCGGTGTTCGGCTGGCTGGCGGACGCAACGCGCTAGGCGCAGGTTCGTTTCCAAATTTCGAGAAGCCGGTAAAAGGAATTCGTCGTGGCAACGCGAGCTAAGAAGACCGCTAAAGGCAAGAGCAGCAAGACGAAGGCTGCCACGAAGCCCGTAAAGAAATCCGCGAAGAAGGCTGTGAAGGCGCTCGCGCGCAAAGCTGCCAAGAAGGTCAAGAAAGCCACGAAGACCAAAAAGACTGTCGCCAAGAAGCGCGTGAAGAAGAGCGCGGCGAAGTCCGCAAAGAAGGCTGCGAAGAAGCAGGTCGTTGCCAAGAAGGTCTCGAAAAAGAAGGTCTCGAAAAAGAAGGCCGCCAGCAATTCCGCCAAGCAGCAGGTCAAGGCTCCTGCGAAGAAGGTGACCAAGAAGGCGAGGGTGGGTGCGCCTGCCATGACCGCCGCGCCGGCTCCTGTCGCCACGCCGGCTGTGAAGCCCAAAGTATCGAAGCCCAAGGTGCCGCGCGCACCGAAGCCCGTTGCAGCGCCGCAGGCCATCACGCCCGTGGCTGCCCCCGCGCGCGACGACGTCTTCTACATCACGACCGCGATCGCCTATCCCAACGGCCATCCGCATATCGGACACGCCTATGAGGCGATCGCGACCGATACGTTGGCCCGCTTCGCGCGGCTCGACGGCAAGGATGTGTTCTTCTTGACCGGCACCGACGAGCACGGTCTGAAGATGATCCAGACCGCGCAGAACGAGGGCCTGACCCCGTCCGCGCTTGCGGCCCGCAATGCCACCCGTTTCAAGGAAATGGACGAGCGTCTGAACGTGTCGTTCGACCGCTTCATCCGCACCACAGAGGAGCAGCATCATCGCTCCAGCCAGGAGATCTGGCGCCGCATGGAGGCGAACGGCGACATCTATGCCGACACCTATGCCGGCTGGTATTCGGTCCGCGACGAAGCCTACTACGCCGAGGACGAGACGCGCCTGAACGATGACGGTGTGCGGCTCGGGCCGCAGGGCACGCCGGTCGAATGGGTCGAGGAGAAGAGCTACTTCTTCCGCCTGTCCGCCTATCAGGACAAGCTGCTCAAGCTCTACGCGGATCGTCCCGATTTCATCGGGCCTGACTCCCGCAAGAACGAGGTGGTGAGCTTCGTCAAGGGCGGCCTGCGCGATCTCTCGATCTCGCGCACCACCTTCGATTGGGGCGTCAAGGTGCCCGGTGACGAAGAGCACGTGATGTATGTCTGGGTCGATGCGCTCACCAATTACATCACCGGCGTCGGCTTCCCCGACGAGAGCGACAAGAATTGGCGCTACTGGCCGGCCGACGTGCACATCATCGGCAAGGACATCATCCGCTTCCATGCGGTGTACTGGCCCGCGTTCCTGATGTCGGCCGGCATTCCCGTGCAGAAGCGGGTCTATGCGCATGGCTTCCTGTTCAACAGGGGCGAGAAGATGTCGAAGTCGGTCGGCAACGTGGTCGACCCCTTCAACCTCGCCGACCAGTACGGCGTCGACCAGATGCGCTATTTCTTCCTGCGCGAGGTGCCGTTCGGACAGGACGGCAACTACAATCACGAGGCCATCGTGGCGCGCATCAATGCCGATCTCGCCAACGATCTCGGCAACCTCGCGCAGCGCTCGCTGTCGATGATCGCCAAGCAACTCGGCGGCCTGCTCCCGGAGCCCGGCGAATTCAGCGACCACGACAAGGCGATTTTGGCGATGGCCGACGGCATGATCGCCGCGTCACGCGAAGCGATGGCGAGCCAGCAGATCCATCACTGGCTCAACGCCGTGTGGGCCGTGGTGGCGGAGGCCAACCGCTATTTCGCGGGCGAGGCGCCGTGGGCGCTGGCCAAGACCGATCCCGTCAGGCAGAAGACGGTGCTCTACGTCACCGCCGAAGTCGTGCGCCAGATCGCGATCCTGGCCCAGCCTGTGATGCCGACGGCCTCGGGATTGCTGCTCGACAGCCTCGGTATCCCCGAAGGGGAACGCAACTTCGCCGCGCTCGGCGGTGCAACGCGCATCGCGCCCGGTACGACGCTGCCGGCGCCGACGCCGGCGTTCCCGCGTTACATCGAGCCGGCAGCCTAGGGCGTTCGTTTGATGTTGGTCGACAGCCACTGTCATCTGGATTTTCCAGACTTTGCGGAAGATCTCGACGGGATCGTGTCGCGCGCGCGAGCGGCCGGTATCGGCCGCATGGTCACGATCTCGACGCGAGTGCGAAAGCTGAACCAGCTTCTGACCATCGCCGAGCGCTATGACGACGTCTATTGCTCGGTCGGCACCCATCCGCACAACGCGGATGAGGAAGACGGCATCGCGCCGGACGAGCTGATCGCGCTGACGCAGCATCCCAAGGTCGTCGCGCTCGGCGAAGCCGGGCTCGACTATTTCTACGATAACGGCTCGCCGGAGGCGCAGGCGAGGGGCTTTCGTGCCCACATCGCCGCCGCTCGCGCCACCGGGCTGCCGCTGGTGATCCACACCCGCGAGGCGGACGAGGATTGCGGCCGCATCCTGGAGGAGGAGGCTGCGAAGGGATCGTTTCGCGCCGTATTGCATTGTTACACCGGCGGGCGCGAACTGGCGTTGAAGGCAGTGTCGCTCGGGCTCTATATCGGCTTCACGGGCATCCTGACCTTCAAGAAGTCCGAAGCCTTGCGCGCGCTTGCGGCCGAACTGCCGTCTGACCGTATTCTGGTTGAAACAGACTCACCTTATCTTGCGCCCGGCAAGTTCCGGGGCAAGCGCAACGAGCCGGCCTATGTGGTCGAGGTCGCAAAAGTGCTCGCCGAAACACGCGGCGTGTCGTTTGACGAGATCTCGCGCCAGACAAGCGAAAACTTCTTTCGCCTGTTCTCCAGGGTGAAAGCTTAGAACTGGGAGCCGCATGACGCTGACGTTGACGATCCTGGGCTGCGGCTCCTCCGCCGGCGTGCCGCGCCCGGCACTCGGCTGGGGCGCCTGCGATCCCAACAATCCCAAGAACCGCCGCCGCCGCTGTTCGCTGCTGGTCGAGCAGGCCTCGGGCGACGGCACCACGCGCATCTTGATCGACACCTCGCCGGACCTGCGCGAGCAATTGCTCTCGACCAATGTCGACCACATCGATGCAGTGTTCCTGACCCACGAGCACGCCGACCAGACTCACGGCATGGACGATCTGCGTTCGGTCGTGATGCACATGCGCCGGCGGATTCCGACCTATCTCAATCAGACGACTGCGAACGACATCATGTCGCGGTTCTCCTATTGCTTCGTCTCGCCGGTGGGCAGCGACTATCCGCCGATCCTGACGGGGCATTCGATCGAGGCCGGTGAAAGCCAGACCATCCTGGGGAAGGGCGGCGCGGTGACGATGACCGCTTTCCTGGTGCAGCATGGCAACATTCCCGCGCTCGGCTATCGCATCGGCGATGCCGCCTATACGCCCGACCTCAACGACATCCCGCGCGAGAGCTGGAGCGCACTGGAAAATCTGGACCTCTGGATCGTCGATGGCCTGCGCTACACCAGCCATGTCAGCCATTTCAGCATCAACGATGCGTTGTCCTGGATCGACCGCTTCAAGCCGAAGCGCGCCGTCATCACCAACATGACTGCCGACGTCGATTACGAGGTGATCCGGCAGTCGCTGCCGGCGGGGGTGGTGCCGGCCTATGACGGGCTGCGGCTGGAGACGCGCTGAACCTGCGGTGGAAATTCCGGCACGAGCCGGCATACTCCTTGCTTACGTGGGCCCCATCATGTTGATCTAACGTCTGAAAGACAGGCGCTGGGCAGGGCGATATTCATGCAGGACTGGCACGCGATGTGCCGTCTTCGGGACCGTTTGCGCCGGGACCGTTTGAATCGCCGCGTGTGAAGATTGGGGATCGCGTTGGCAGGGGACGATGTAACGAACCGGGGACTGGTGCGACGCGCTCTGGATCTCCTTTATCTCGGTGCGGGCTACGCCGCCGGCGTCTTCATGGTTGCGATCTTCGCAATCATGATGATCATGTCGGTCGGGCGCCAGTTTGCGATCAACATTCCCGCCGGCGATGATTTCGCCTCCTGGTGCATGGCCGCGATGGCTTTCCTCGGCCTCGCACACACCTTCAAGCGTGGAGAGATGATCCGCGTCGGCCTGCTGCTGGAGCGTCTGCACGGTCGGACCAAGCAGGTGGCGGAGATCGTGGCGCTTGGCATTGCCACTGCCTTCGTTCTCTATTTCACCCGGCATGCCGTGCAGATGACCTATGATTCCTGGCGCTTCAACGACGTGGCGCAGGGCGTCGTCGCGCTGCCGCTCTGGATTCCGCAGCTCGGCTTTGCCGGCGGTCTCGTGATCCTGTCGATCGCGCTCATCGATGAAATGGTCAGTGTCGTCGGCGGCAACCGGCCGAGCTACGAGAAGGGCTCGCCGGACGAGACCCCGGACGAATTCATCGAGCGCATCTCGCAGGGCGGCGGAGGTTGACGATGGCCAATCTCGGCATGATCGAGCTGTCGTTCGTCCTGCTCGGCGTCATGATCCTGCTGTTGGGAAGCGGCGTCTGGATCGCGGTCTCGCTCGGCCTCGTCGGATTCGTGGCGATGGCACTGACGACGAGTCTGCCGCTCGGCGCGGTGCTCGCTACCACGACATGGAGCGCCAGCTCGTCGTGGACACTGGCCGCGCTGCCGCTGTTCATCTGGATGGGCGAGATCCTCTTCCGCACCAAATTGTCGGAAGAAATGTTCCGGGGCCTGTCGCCCTGGGTTCAGTGGCTGCCCGGGCGCCTCACTCATGTCAACGTGATCGGCTGCGGCATCTTCGCGGCGGTGTCGGGCTCGTCGGCGGCGACCTGTGCGACCATTGGCAAGATCGCGCTGCCCGAGCTCGACAAGCGTGGCTACGACAAGGGCTTGAGTCTCGGCTCGCTCGCGGGCTCCGGCACGCTCGGACTCCTGATCCCGCCGTCGATCCCGATGGTGGTCTATGCGGTCACGGCGAATGTCTCGGTGCTTCAGGTCTTCCTGGGCGGTTTTCTGCCGGGGGTGCTCGTGATGGTGCTTTATTCCGGCTACATCATCATCTGGTCGCTGCTGAACCCGAAGAAGATTCCGCCGCGTGATCCCCCGATGTCGTTTCGCCAGAAGCTGCGCGAGTCGGCGAGGCTTGCGCCCTGCCTGTTGCTGATCCTGGCGGTCTTCCTCTCGCTGGTGCTCGGCTTTGCGACGGCGACGGAGTGCGCCGCGTGGGGCGTCACGGGCGCGCTGCTGCTGGCGTGGTGGAGCGGCACGCTCACGCGCAAGAACTTCCTCGAGAGCATCATGAGCGCGACGCGCCTGACCTGCATGATCATGCTGATCCTGGCGGGCGCGGCCTACACCACGGCTGCGATGGCCTATACGGGCATTCCGGCGGCACTCGCCACCTGGGTTCAGGGCCAACAGCTCACGCCGGGCATGCTCGCGCTGTATCTGAGCATCATGTACATCATCCTCGGCTGCCTGATCGACGGCATCTCGATGATCGTTCTCACCGCCGTGATCGTGCTGCCAATGGTCAAGCAGGCCGGTCTCGACCTGGTCTGGTTCGGCGTCTACCTCATCATCCACGTCGAGATGGCGCAGATCACGCCACCGGTCGGCTTCAATCTGTTCGTGCTCCAGAACATGAGCGGGCGCGACACTTTCACCGTTGCGCGGGCGGCATTCCCGTTCTTTATCCTCCTGCTGGTCGCCGTGTTCATCATCACGGAGTATCCGCAGATCGTTCTGTTTCTGCCCAAGCTCGCTTTCCCCGATTGACCGCGCCTGGCTTTCAAATTGACCGTGAGGAGAAGTCCGATGAAGTCTCGTTTAGCCCGTGCAGGCCTGATAGCCGGCGTCATGCTGGCCGCAACACCCGCTTTGGCTCAAACCAAATGGAATCTGCCGGCAGCGTATCCCGCCGACAATCCGCATTCGGAAAATCTGGTCGCGTTCGCCAAGGACGTCGAAGCCGCCACGTCCGGAAAGCTCCAGATCACGGTTCATCCCGGCGCCTCGCTGTTCAAGGCGCCCGATATCAAGCGCGCGGTGATGACCGGGCAGGCGCAGATGGGCGAAGTATTGCTGTCGATCCACGAGAACGAGGATCCGGTGTTCGGGATCGACGTGGTGCCGTTTCTCGCGACCAGCTTCCCGGAGGCGATGAAATTGTATCAGGCGTCGAAGCCGTTGATTGCCAAAAAGCTCGATGCGCAGGGCCTCAAGCTGCTGTTCGTCGTGCCGTGGGCGCCGCAGGGCGTCTATGTCGGCAAGCCGCTTGCGACGATCGAAGACATGAAGGGCCTGAAATGGCGGGCCTATAACGTTGGAACCGCGCGCATTGGCGAGCTGGTCGGTGCGCAGTCCGTCACCATCCAGGCCGCCGAGCTGCCGCAGGCACTTGCGACCGGCGTCGTGAACTCCTTCATGTCGTCGGGCGGCACGGGCTACGATGCGAAGGCATGGGAGTCGCTGAAGTACTTCTATGACGTGCAGGCCTGGATCCCGAAGGACTACACCTTCGTCAACAAGGCCGCGTTCGACGCGCTCGACAAGCCGACCCAGGAGGCCATCCTCAAGGCCGCCGCGACCGCGGAAACGCGCGGCTGGAAGGCCTGGGAGGACAAGAGCACCTGGTACATCGACCAGCTCAAGGCCAAGGGCATGGCTGTCGAGCCGCCGACCCCCGCACTCAAGGCCGGCTTCCAGAAGATCGGCGAACAGCTCACCTCCGACTGGCTCAAGAAAGCTGGGCCCGACGGCCAGGCGCTGATTGACGCCTATAAGAAGATGTAGCGACGCAGAGGCATTTCGCTCGATCTCGCGGCAGGGTCACCAGGCGTAACGCAGGATGGCCTTGCCGGTGTAGGAGCGCACCAGGCTCGACACTTCGCTGTCGACATTCGCCGAGGCAGACCAGCCCCTCAGGTCCCGCAGCTCGAGCGCCACGCCTGTCAGCGCCGCGTTCGGCGCCAATGCCGTGCCGCCGATGATGAAGCCCTGACGAGGGAGGGACTGGAACGCCGCTGGGATCGACTGCCCCGCGCTAAAATCATGGCGTCGCTCCACATTTGGATATTAGCCCTTGCGAACCAATCGCCAGCGGCCTGGTGTGGCCCCCGTTGCGGTTGAGAATACTCTGGTAAAATGGCTCTGATCCGCGAAGCCGCATTTGATGGCAATCTCCGTGAGCGACAGCGGCGAGCCTAGCAGCAGTGCCTTGCTTTGCTCGATCCGCTGATTCATCAACCATCGGTGCGGCGGTGTTCCTGTGCTGACTCGGAAAGCGCGGGCAAAGTGGGCGGCTGACAGGCACATTCGCTGGCGATCCGTACCAACGGGATCTCGCCATCGAGATTCGCGCGAATGAGTGCCTTCGCCGTCCGAAGTTGCCATGGCGCCAATCCGCTGCGGTAAGAGCGATCGCGAGGTCGGCCAACGGCATATTTCTTGAGGAAATGAGTATTCAGCGCCATCGCAACGTGGCCCACGAACAGCTCGTTGGCCTCATGCGGTCTTTCGAGCAACGGCAGAAGGCAACCGCCGAGATGAGCCATGACTGGATCGAGGAAGTTCGCGCCCGCGGCAACATCATATTCAACGCGACCGATATCAAGCTGGTTCGCCAGCTCATTTAGCGTGCCATGGGGCAGATACAGGTAAAGAAAGTCAAAGGGATCGCGGAAGTGAACGATCGTTTCACATCGCAGATCGTATATGCTCGTCTCGTCCTTCAAGGCGCCCTTGGGCGCGTATCGGCCATCCAGCCATGTCTCGGCTCTCTGATGCCGCAGCCGAAGGCAAAGTGCGAAGGCCTCGTCGGGAGGCGACGGCAGCGTCGGATCGCCGACCGGTCCGGAATATGCCATCCGCACCGCGGCGAACGTTCCCTTTTGTAGTGACTTGACGATGCCCGAGCTCGGGTCGCGGATCATTGGAAATAGCTTCGCAAGCCGATCGCCGTAGAGGCCATCATCGGTCATGATGTGCTCCCAATGCACGGCCGAACACGATCGACCCGGTCTGCGCTCCGTTTTGATGCCCTTGCCTGATTTCCTGGCAGGCTCGTTTCGATCAATCGTGGCTCAGGACGTTCAAGCGTCTCGGGTCCCGCGCCCCTAGATTGCGGCAACACTTCAACTTTCACGTTGGTTGCCTCCGGAGCATTGATGCATTTCAGAACGATCAAACCGCACGCCATGTCGGTGTCGGCGCAGACCAATCTGTCCTTCCTGGAGGATCTTGTTCGCGCTGCTCGCTCCCGGTTCGCCGCGCTGCTGGACGGACTTGCTGAATTGCAAGCCAGGCCGTTGCCGAAGCCTCCGGTCGAACGGAGATTCCACGACATCGATCCGGGCAACCGCGCACACGGTCTAGCGGGCGCGACCGACGATCTGATCGCGATCGTCACCGTGATGGATCGGATGGCCGGCGAGCTCCTGCTGGAATCCAAGCAACTGTGGGCGTCTGTCGGATTTGTCTCCGGTAACGTCCACAAGATCGCCTTTGGACGATGGCGATTGCTCGGTAGCCGGAAGCGGAACGATCTGTTCGCCGTCGCGGTCGACGAGAGGCTCAGGCGGACGCCGCGCCTGGTGATCTCGCTGCTGGAGGTTGCCGCCATATTGGAGGGAGCGGTTGCAGATCTGCGACCAGCCAAGACCGGCGAGGGGGCTGGCAACGGGTAGCGACATCGCCACCGATCACTGCGACGTCGTCTCGGGTTTGCATGCGCGTTCGACCGAACGCGCATGCTCAGAGTGTTGCGGGAGCGCCGCCCAAGTGGCGGTCGACCCGCAACTCCGAATGTCATTCGCCCGCTCCGACGATGACGGAAAGCGACCTTTGCTCTTTCGAGAGGGCTCGATAGATCAATCCGCCGACGCTCGCCCCGATGAGCCATCCCCAGTCGCCGACATTGAAGATCAGTCCATAGGCACCGAACAGGGACAATCCGATGGACAGCGTACCGGAGAGGGTGAGCGCGATCAGCGCCCTGTGATTCCAGCCCCCTTCGTAGTTGAACGCGCCGCTCGGCGACATCGTGTAGAGGTCTTCGACCTTCACGATCTGCTTTTTCACGAGATAGTAGTCGGCGATCATGATGCCGAACATCGGTCCGAGCGTTGAGCCGAAGACGCTGACGAACAGCGTGATGGCCGAGGGGCTCGCGACGAACAGCCAGGGGCAGACCAGCACCGACAGGATGGACGTGATAAGGCCGCCCATCCTGAAATTGATGCGCTCCGGATTGAGGTTGGAGATGTCATAGGCGGGCGAGACGAAGTTGGCGACGATGTTGATGCCCATGGTGGCGACGATGAACGTAATCGAGCCGACGATGACCACAATCGGATTGCCGATTTTCTCGACGATCAAGACCGGATCCATGATCGCTTCCCCGAAAACCTTCAGCGTACCGGCCGTCACGATCACAGTGATGATCGAAAACACCAGGAAATTGACCGGCAGGCCGAGCAGATTTCCCTTCCTCATGGCATCCTCGTCCTTGGCGAACCGGGCGAAGTCGCCGAAGTTGAGCAAGAGAGCCGAGAAATAGGCGACGATCAGCATCGCGGCATTGGCCATCACTCCAACCGTTGCCGTGTTCGAGGCCGCGGGAGGACTGAGCTGAAGCGACAGGCTCGAAAGACCGCTCTGCCACAGCATCCAGATCGCAAGGGCGAACATGATGACGTAAACCACCGGCCCGCAGAAATCGATGAAGCGGCGGATGCGCTCCATACCGCTCAGGAAGATGATCAGCTGGAACAGCCACATGAAGAGAAAGCTGAACCATGCGAGGGTCGACAGGCCAACGATGCTGTTATGTGTGAGATCGGCCGCCGAGGGAACCAGGGTGACGATGAGAATCTGAACCGCCTTCGAGGCGAAGTAGGTCTGCACGCCATACCAGACGATGCCGACGACGCCCCGCACCGTGGCGGCAAGATTGGCCCCCATCACCCCGAACGACACGCGCGCCATGACCGGGAAGGGAATGCCGTAGCGTTGGGATGGACGACCGATGAGGTTCATCAGGAAATAGACCGCCGTGATGCCAACCGTCATCGAGATGAGGACTTGCCATCCGGTCAAGCCGAGAAAAAAGAGGCTTGCGGCGAACGTATAGCCGCCGACCGAGTGGACGTCAGACATCCACATCGCGAACAGGCTGAATACACCCCAGGTTCGTCCCTCAGGCGCAGTTGGAGCAAGGTCGTGATTGTAAAGCTTTGGATGGGCCCCCGTGATGATCAGTGTGGGAACGTCGCCGCTCTTGGATGACATGTCCTCTACCTCGAATTTGCTGGCGCAGGAGCAACTGCCCTCGTTGGGAATCCGCAAATCCCCGCTGTTGATGCCCGCACTTTGCGGACGATCGGATCGAAGCAAGCGACATGCCATTTTTATAACGATCGATAAAACTATTTTACGATCGATAAAAGATTTTTACAAACACGAATTTTTCAACTTGCGCCGGTTATTGGCGCAAACGCCTCGCTGCAGCCGGAGGTCGTGTCGCGGTTCTCGCCAGGATGTCCCGCGCATGAGCGAAATGGCGGCGGTAGGGGAAACAGGTGCGCTCGCGAAAAACGAGCGGCCGAACAATGGGCTAGGCGCCGGGCCCGGCATGGCCCGAAAGGCCAAGTCCGCCGAGAACGAGCTGGATGATCGTCGCCTTGGCCGCGGCGTAGTCAGCCTCTTCAAGCTGTCTCTTGCCCTTCATGATGATCATCTGGCTGGAATAATCCGCATAGGCCTGGGTCATCGCCCAGATGCAGAAGAAAAGATCGACAGCGCTGATCTGGCGAATCGCTCCGCTCGCCGCCCATTGGTCGAGCGTCTTGACCTTGTCGAGCAGCAACGGGGTCGAGACTTTTTCGATAAAGCTGCCGATGAATTGCGCGCCGCTGATGATTTCGTTGGCATAGATGCGCGACAGATGCGGGTGATCTCGCGAGAAATCGATCTTCCTGCTGATGTAGCGCACGAGGATAGTCTCGACATCGGACGTCATGTCGAGACTATCCATGTCTCGTGCCCACATGTTCATCGCGCGTTCCAGCACCGCGCGATACAGATCCTCCTTGTCCTCGAAATAGTAGTAGATGTGGGGTTTCGCGATCGAGGCCTTTTTAGCGATCAGTGCCGTCGTCGCTCCGCGAAAGCCGAAATGCCCAAAGACGAACTCCGCCGCATCGAGGATTTTTCCTTCGATGTCCGGGCCCGGCGCCGCCTTGCGGCCGCCTTTTGGCGCGCGCCGGATGCGAAAAAGTTTCAGCTTGTCGGCGGACGTGGCTGCCATAGAGCCTCAATGGGGAGTTTTGCCTTCACGCGGGAAGGCTGAGCGGGATGGTTCGCCGGATTGCTGCGATTCCGGGCGGAAATTGCCTTGCCTGTCCAGCTTTATCAAGCAACTAGGCCGGGCAGGGACTCCTCAATGCGTAGGCAGGTCCATGGAATCAACTCAGGTCGAGATCGCCTTCGCCGATCCCACCTCGTTGCGCAGCAGGAATTTCTGGATCTTTCCCGTCGACGTTTTCGGGATCGGCCCGAACACGACGGACTTCGGCGTCTTGAAGCCGCTCATATGCAAGCGGCAGAAGGCGATGATATCGGCTTCGCTCGCGCTCGCGCCGTCCTTCAGTTCGACGAAGGCGCAGGGCACTTCGCCCCATTTCGGATCGGGCTTTGCGACCACGGCGGCGAACAGCACGGCGGGGTGCTTGTAGAGGATGTCCTCGACCTCGACGGAGGAAATGTTCTCGCCGCCGGAGATGATGATGTCCTTGGAGCGATCCTTGATGATGACGTAGCCGTGCGCGTCGAGCACGCCGAGGTCGCCGGTGTGAAACCAGCCGCCTTCGAAGGCTTCCTTGGTCGCCTTGTCGTTCTTGAGATAGCCCTTCATCACGATGTTGCCGCGGAACATGACCTCGCCGATGGTCTCGCCGTCGCGCGGCACTTGCCTCATGGTTTGCGGATCGATGACGGTGACGCCTTCCTCGAGCGGGTAGGGCACGCCCTGCCGCCGCTTCAGGCTGGCGCGCTCGGCTGCGGGCAGATCATCCCAGCCGGGCTGCTCGGCGCAGACGGAGGCGGGGCCGTAGACCTCGGTCAGGCCGTAGACATGCGTCAGCTTGATCCCGATGCTCTCGGCGCCTTCGAGCACCGCAACGGGCGGCGCGGCACCGGCGATCAAGCCGACGACGCGGCGCGCGGCGGCGCCCTTCGGTGCATCGGGCGCGTTGATCAGCGTGTTGTAGACGATCGGCGCGCCGCACATGTGGGTGACGCCGTGCTGCTTGATCAGCTCGAAGATCCTGGTCGGCTCGACCTTGCGCAGGCAGACATTGATGCCGGCGGCGGCCGCAATGGTCCAGGGAAAACACCATCCGTTGCAGTGGAACATCGGCAGCGTCCAGAGATAGACCGGATGCTGGCCGAGATTGCCCGCGAGGATGTTGCTGACGGCGTTCAGATAGGCGCCGCGGTGATGGGTGACGACGCCCTTGGGATTGCCCGTGGTGCCCGAGGTGTAGCTCAGCGCGATCGCGTCCCATTCATCGCCCGGCAGGATCGCCGCGAAATTCGGATCGCCTTGCGCGACGGCGGCCTCATACTCGATCTCGCCGATGCGCTTGCCGCCGTTGAATGCGGCATCGTCGACGTCGATCACGAACGGCTTCGGTCCGGTCATCTGCGCGAGCGCATCGGTGATCACGCTAGAGAATTCCGGATCGACCAGGATGATCCTGGCGCCGCCATGGTCGAGCTGGAACGCGATAGAGGGCGCATCGAGCCGGATGTTGAGCGCGTTGAGCACGGCACCCGTCATGGGAACGGCGAAATGCGCCTCGTTCATTGCCGGAATGTTCGGCAGCATCGCCGCCACGGTGTCGCCGGCGCCGATGCCCTTGTTCGCAAGCCAGGACGCAAAGCGCTTGCAGCGCTCATGCGTCTCGCGCCAGGTGAAGCTGCGCCCCTCGTAGACCGTGCTGACGTGATCGGGATAGACGGCGGCGCTGCGCGCGAGGAAGCTCAACGGGCTCAGCGGCACGTAGTTGGCGGGCGTCTTGTCGAGGCCGGTATTGTACTGGTTCTGCCGCTTGCTCATCGACACCTCCCTCACGCGCCGGCTTACAGGAATCCGATCGAGATCCACGGGAAGACAGCGACGACGATCAATCCCACCAGCAGCGCCAGCAAATAGCCCCAGATCGGCCTGATGCCTTCGGCCGGATCGACGCGTCCGATGGCGCAGGCGGCATAATAGCCGACGCCGAAGGGCGGCGCGAATAGCCCGATACCCATGGCGAGAATGATCACCATGGCATAGTGCACCTCATGCACGCCGACGGCACGGGCGATCGGAAACAAAAGCGGCCCGAACAGCACGATCGCCGGGATGCCCTCCAGCACGCTGCCGAGGATGGTGAAGGCCAGGATCGAGACGGCGATGAAGGTCGCCGCGCCGCCCGGCAATCCGGTCATGGCGGACGCCAGCGAGCGCGAGAAGCCGGACTGGGTCAGGCCCCAGGCCATGCCGGTCGCCGTGCCGATGATCAGCAGGATCGCGCCCGACAGCGCCGCGGTCTCGACCAGCATCGGAAACAGCCGCCGCCAGTCGAAGCGGCGGTAGACCAAGAGGCCGACCAGGGCGCCATAGACGATGCCGATGGTGGAGACTTCGGTCGCGGTCGCGATGCCCTCGACCACGGCGTAGCGGATCACGAAGGGCAGCGCGAGCGCGGGCAGGGCGACGACGAAGGTCTTGCCGATCTCGCCACCCGTGGCGCGGCGAACATGGCTCATGTCCTCGTGGCGGTAGCGCCACCACACCAGCATGCACAGCGTGACCGCCAGCACCACGCCGGGCAACAGGCCGCCGGTGAACAGCGCGGCGATCGAGACGCCGGTGACCGATCCGATCGTGATCAGCACGAGGCTCGGCGGAATGGTCTCGGTCTGCGCGCCCGTGGCGGCAAGAAGCGCGACGAGATCGCCGGGCTTGGCGCCGCGCTGCTTCATCTCCGGGAACAGCACGGGCGCGACCGCCGCCATGTCGGCGGCCTTGGCGCCGGAGATGCCGGAGACCAGGTACATGGCGCCGACAAGGACGTAATGCAGCCCGCCGCGGACGTGGCCGAGCAGGCTCGCCAGGAACGCGACCATGGCCCGTGCCATGCCGGTCATTTCGATCAGCAGCCCCAGGAATACGAACAGCGGCACCGAGAGCAGGATGAGGTGGCTCATGCCCTCGTCCATCCGCCCGACCAGCACCATGACCGGCGTGCGCGTGGTCAGTGCCAGATAGCCGAAGATGGCGAGCCCGAAGCCGAACGCGATGGGCACGCCGGCAAAGACGCAGAAGCCGGCGACGCCGACGAAGAAGATGACGAGGTTGAGGTTGCCGAGCGGTCGCAGATAAGGCTGCGCCAGCCAGAACAAGCCGACGACGACAGCAACGGACATCACGGCCGTCAGCACCATGCGGTAATCGGCTGCGCGCAGCAGCCGCAACAGCGCGAACGCCGCCATCAGGCAGATCCCGGCCGGGAGCGCCGCGGCGCGCCACATATTGGAGATCTGGAGCGCCGGCGTGGTGATGAAGCTTTCCTCGTAGGCGTAGTCGCAGGACGGCCAGACGATCAGCGCCAGGAAGGCCAGCGCCGCGCAGGTCGCCACCAGATCCAGCCAGGCCCGCATCGCAGGCTTGGCGCTGGCGACGACAGCGGTCATGCGCATGTGCTCGGAGCGGCGGAACGCCACCGCCGCGCCCAGCATCGCGAGCCACAGGAACAGGATCGAGGCGAGCTCGTCGGACCAGATCAGCGGCCGGTGCAGGCCATAGCGCGCGACCACGCCGGCAAACAGGATCGCGATCTCGGCGACGACCAGGATCGCCGCCGGGATTTCGACGAGGAGGCCGAGTGCGCGCTCCGTTGAGGCCAGCAACGAAGATCGGCGAGGGGACCGAACAGTCGCCTCGCCCGCCACTCCGTTCACCTCGACCTCGATATGAGCCATGACGGCTCCAACGCGTTACGACAGCTTGCCGACGGCCTTTTCCAGCAGGTCCCAGGCTTGGTCGCCATATTTGCCTTTCCACTCCGCATAGAAGCCGGCGGACCGCAGCTTGTCGCGGAACGGCGCGACCGCGGGCTGGTTGAAGGTCAGACCCTTGGCCGCGAGCTCCTGCTGGAGATTGGCATTGAGCTTGGCGGTATCTTCACGTTCCTTGACCGCTGCGGCATTGATGTTCTTGGCGACGATGGTGCGCACATCCTCGGGCAGGCTGCTCCACGCCCGACGATTGGCCAGGAACCAGAAGCCGTCCCACATGTGATTGGTCAGCGAGCAATATTTCTGCACCTCGTAGAGCTTAGCGGTCGAGATGATCGCCAGCGGGTTCTCCTGGCCCTCGACGATCCTGGTCTGGAGCGCGGAATAGACCTCGGCGAAATTGATCGAGGCGGGCGCCGCATCGAAGGCCTTGAACATCGAGGTCCACAGCGGCGACACCGGCACACGGATCTTGAAGCCCTTGAGATCGTCCGGACCGGTGATCGGCTTGCTCGACGACGTGGTCTGGCGGAAGCCGTTGTCCCAGATCTTGTCCATGACCTCGAGCCCGGCCTTCTTGATCTCGCCGCGGACGAAGGCGCCGAGATCGCCGTCCATGGCCTTCCAGACCGTGTCGTAGTCCGGGAACGCGAAGCCGATGCCGTTGATGGACGCCGCCGGTACCAGGGTCGACAGGATCAGCCCCGACAGCGTGAAGAACTCGACGCCGCCGGACCGGATCTGGCTCAGCATGTCAGTGTCGGACCCGAGTTGGTTGTTCGGGAAGATCTGGAGGTCGAACTTGCCGTTGGTCTCGGCCTTGATCGCCGCGGCCATCTCCTTGGCGCGCACGTTCAGCGGATGGGTGTCCGGCAGGTTGTTGGCGTATTTGTAGGTGAACTCGGCGCTCTGGGCGCGGGCCACATGGGGCGCACTGAGGCCGCCCAGGACCGCGGTCGCGGCGGAGGCCTTGAGAAGCGTGCGGCGGGAAAAGCTCATGGGTCTGCTTCCTCGGGAGGTTTGTTGTTGTTCTGAGATGCAAACCTATACGGACGTCGAGTCAGAAGGTCATCTGCGATCTCGCGAAGCCTCGCTTATTGCAGCCGGACATCGTCACGGCAATATCGGCTTTCGGAGGCATGGGCCGGATTCAAAAATGCGAAAACAACCCCATGCACAGTAGGCGTCGAGAGTTGGGACGACGTGTGACGGGCGGGCAGCAAACGGGCGGCGAGCGAAGGCGCGGTGGTAGGAGTTCTGGCTAAATAATTGATCTGATTGTATATAAATATATTCCATAATATACCTTATGCGAATCATGGATATGGCTGTGCAGATCAGGCCAGATAAATGCGCACCTACCCAGGAACCCCTCTCTCGGCTCACACTTGCCGCCAACAAGCCCCGGGCAAACCGACGCAGCGGTTGAGGCCACGGCAGCATTGGGAGGTTCATCATGCCGCAGCACGTCGCCCGCGCAGACCGCTCGCGCGCCATTCCATTCGACGCCGCCAAGCTCGACCGCCTGATGGAGGCAGCTCACCTCGACGTCCTGGTCGCGACCTCCAAGCACAATGTGCAGTACCTGCTGGGTGCCGAGCGCGCGATCTTCTTCGACTACATGGATGCGCTGGGCGTCAGCCGCTATCTGCCGGTCCTGGTCTATCCCAAGGGCGCGCCGGAGAAAGCCGTCTATATCGGACACCGGCTGGAGACCCATCAGCGCAGCGTTGCGCCGCCATGGGTGGCGCAGGTCCGGACCGAGTCCAACGGCTCGGTCGATGCGGTCACGCGGGCCGTAAGCCTGATCCGCGACGCCGGCGTACCCTTGAAGCGGGTCGGGGTCGAGATGGCGTTCCTGCCGATGGATGCGGGCCAGGCGCTCGTCGATGCCCTGCCCGGCGCCGAGCTCAAGGACGCGCTGCTGGTGCTGGAACGACTGCGCGCGGTGAAGTCGGCGGACGAGCTTGCAAAACTCAAGACGGCATCCGAGCTCGTCATCGCGTCCATGCTGGAGGTGATCGCCGGGCACGGGCCGGGCACGACCAAGCAGCAATTGTCGGATGCGTTGCGCATCTCCGAAGCCAACCGCGGGCTGACCTTCGAATACTGCCTGCTCGCCTGCGGCAACAGCCACAACCGCGCGCCGTCGGCGCAGCGCTGGGAGCAAGGCGAGGTGCTGTCGCTCGACTCCGGCGGCAATTATCACGGCTATATCGGGGATCTCGCGCGCATGGCCGTGCTCGGCGATCCCGACGCCGAATTGAAGGACTGTCTTGCCGAGATCGAGGCGGTCCAGCGCGCCGCCTTCGCCGCGGTCCGGCCCGGCGCCATGGGCGGCGACATCTACGTCGCGGCCGAGCGGCAGCTCGCCCAGATCACCCAGCGCGACTGCACCGATTTCCTGGCCCACGGCATGGGCCTCGTCAGCCACGAGGCCCCTCGCCTGACCGCCAAGGGCCCAATCCCCTACGACGACACCGACGCCCGCCTGCCGCTCGAGCCCGGCATGGTGGTGTCGATCGAGACCACGATGAAGCATCCCAGCCGCGGGTTTATCAAGCTGGAGGATACGGTCGCGGTGACGGCGACGGGATACGAGATTTTCGGCGAGGGTGGGCGCGGCTGGAATTTGGGGAGCAGTGCGCTGTAGGCTGGCACCACCCACCGCGCTTACAGGAGACATTTCGCCCTCGGCCCGAGCCAGCCGGGTCGTCAACGCCGTGACCTACAACGCCATGACCTAGACTTCTGCGGAAGCGGTAGCTCGCGGCATTCGCATGACTTGCTCAAGGGCATGCCGGTGCTTCAGCACGGCAAGGGT
Source organism: Bradyrhizobium nivariense (assembly GCF_029846695.2). Lineage (NCBI taxonomy): Bacteria > Pseudomonadati > Pseudomonadota > Alphaproteobacteria > Hyphomicrobiales > Nitrobacteraceae > Bradyrhizobium > Bradyrhizobium nivariense. The sequence goes on from NZ_JARWCR020000020.1 coordinate 52,407, forward strand.
CTCGCGTGCGCTGAGATTGCTGACGACTTCATCGAAATCGTCGCTCTGCTCAATCTTGGCACGGGCGATCGCGAGATCTATGTCGATCTGGCCCGATTTGCGAGGCGGCGCTTCGAGGGACTGCAGGTGCGGTCCCAGCAACACGGGGTTCTGTCTAAGTTCGATCAGAGCGCCGTGGGCCTCGATCCGAGCCAGGCTGGCAAGCTCTCTCGCCCTCTGCAGCAGTGCCGGCGCGCGATTGTCCTCGGGGGTCGCAAACAGGCGCGCCATTCGTGGTGCCGTGGACGTGACGACACCGATCGGAATGGCACAAACCAGGCCGATGATCACCGGCGACATCCAGAGCAGCAGCGGAAGCGACACGGCATAGGCGCTTGCCGCCATGGCCAGACCGCATAGGGTCGGCACCGTGAATTTGCGATAGACTTCATCGCGCGTGATCCTGCCATCGCTTCGCCGTTGCACTTGCCAGCCCGCGTCCCGCCCCAGCAGGATCTCCGCCACGGCGGTCGATTGAAAGATCATCATCGATGGGGCAATCAGGGCGGCAAGCAGGCTCTCGGCAACCACCGCCAGCAGCACGCGAAATCCGCCGCCGAATGCCTGCCGTTCCGCGCGCTTGGTGAGCAGAACGAGGTAGGCCAGCAATTTGGGCACGATGAGCAGCCCCATTGTCGCGGCAAAGACCCAGGCGGCAAGCACGGGATCCTGTGCGGGCCACGTTGGAAACAACGAAAAGCCCTTGGGAAAGTACTCCGGCTTGACGAAATAGGCCTGCAAGGAGATCAGGATTCCGAACAATAGAAACAGCAACCACAGGGGGGCTGTTAGATAGGAGCCGATCCCGGTCAACAGGTGAAGCCTGGAGACCCAGTGCAGGCCTCGGGCCGGCAGAACGGCAAGATGCTGGAGATTGCCCTGACACCAGCGGCGGTCACGCGCCGCGAAATCCAGCAGCGACGGTGGCACCTCCTCGAAACTCCCGCCGAGACCTGGGGCCATGAAAATCCCCCACCCCGCCCGTCGCATTAGTGCGGCTTCGACAAAATCGTGGCTGAGGATATGGCCACCGAAAGGCTTCCTCCCGCGCAATTCGGGCAAGCCCGCCTCTTGCGCAAAAGCCTGCACCCGGATGATGGCATTATGTCCCCAGTAGTTGCCCTCTGAGGCGTGCCACCAGGCGTTCCCGGCCGCGATCAGCGGACCGTACAAACGACCCGAGAACTGCTGAAGCCGGCTAATCAGGGTTCGCGCATTGACGACGACCGGAAGCGTTTGAATCAGCGCGGCTTGCGGGTTTGCTTCCATCGCGCCCGCCAGCCGAACGATGGTCTCTCCGCTCATCAGACTGTCCGCGTCGAGAATGATCATGTAGTCGTAGGCGCCACCGAACCGCCTCACCCATTCGGCGATGTTGCCGGACTTTCGGGCGGTGTTGTCGGATCGGTGACGATAGTAGAGATGGCCCGAACCGCAGTTGCGCTGCAGTTCCAGAAACGCAAGCTCCTCGGCAATCCAGATGTCCGGGTCTGTCGTGTCACTGAGCAGAAACCAATCGAACAACGGAGCCTGTCCGGTTTCGCCGACCGACTCGTACATCGCGCGGAGTCGCGCCATGAGATGATGCTGATCCTCGTTATAGGTCGGCAACAGCATGGCCGTTCGGCCGGTGATCGCGGGCAGCGGACCGTCGCCGTCAATTGGCAGCACATCCGGTCGGCCCCGCAGGAGCACAAAAAAGCCGGCTAATGAAGACACGAACGAAAACGCGATCCAGGCGAGCAGCACGAGAAACAGTCCAAACACCATGCCTTCGAGGACTGTGACGCCACCAACCTTGAGGACATCGTACATCTCAAGGGCGCCGGCGGCGGTAATCGCGGCCGTTCCGCCGAGAATGAACAGGCGCCGCGCTGCAACGGCAGGGGTGGTCCGCAGTCGCGCGGGATCGGCACGATTGGTCCCGTCCAATCGGCAAGGCCGCATCGGGAGAGGCGTTTCATCGGGAAGATACCTAACGCCGAGGTCGGGCGAAAGCGCAGGCGACGAGGTCAAGGCGCCCATCGGTAAACCCAGACTTCGGAGATGGGTTGATCGCCCTGCATCAAGACCGCCCTCAACTCGATCGGTGCGTCCTTCACGGCGCATTGAAAACTCAGGCGCCAGCCGCCGGTTTCCGGGTTTGGCTGTGTGACGACGTTCTTGATCTCGGATTTGTCGGCGCTGACGGCGCCCCTCACCTTGTCAGGATCGACCTCCTTCAGCTTGTCACCGAGGAGTTCGAGCACGAACAATTTGCTGTCGTCGCCCCGCGCGCCAACGCCTGTGCGGGTGAACCGGGCCAGTGAATTGGGCTTCGGCGCGTCCGGACCCCAGTGCAGACGGTAGGTGTAGTTGTTTTCGCTCTTGGCCTGGAGAGCAGTTTTCGGGCGCCAGAAGGCGGCGATGTTGTCGTGAACTTCCTCCTTGGTCGGGATCTCAAAGAGGACCACACTGCCCTCTCCCCAATCTCCGATCGGTTCGACCCAGAGGCTCGGGCGACGCTCAAAGCGCGATTCGATGTCCTCGTAGGCAAAGAAGTTTCGTTCCCGCTGCATCAGGCCGAAGCCGCGAGGATTGAGGTCATTGAATGTGCTGGCCTGCAGATCGCGTGGATTGTTTAGAGGACGCCAGAGTTGCTCGCCCTTTCCATTGAACACGGCGAGCCCATCGGAGTCGTGCACGGCAGGGCGGAAATCGTCGACATCGTGTCGGTCGTTCGGACCGAAAAAGAACATGCTCGTCATGGGCGCCAGGCCGGCATGTCGCAGCTCGATCCGCGGATAGAGCGACATCTCCACGTCGAAGACCGTCGGTGCGCCCGGCCTGATCGTGAAGCGATAGCTTGCCGTAGCGCTCTTGCTGTCAAGTAGCGCATGTACCACGACGGATGTGGCACCCGGCGCGGGCTTCTCCAGCCAGAAGGCCTTGAAGAGGGGAAATTCCTCTCCCTTGCTCTCGCCGGTATCGATCGACAGACCGCGCGCGGAAAGGCCGTAGGTCTCGCCTTTGGCAACGGCACGGAAGTAGCTGGCGCCGAGAAACGCGCAAACCTCGTCGTAGTAGTCAGCCCGATTGATCGGGGCGTGAATGCGAAAGCCGGCAAATCCGAGATCGGCGTCCGGTACCTGGCCGATATTGTCGCCGAATGCAAAATCGTCGCGCCGGTACCTGATCGGTACGGCTCGTCCGCCGGAGACCTCGTAAATGTCGACGCTGTTTTTATAGAAAAAACCGCGGTGGAAAAACTGAACCTCGAAGGGCAGCTTCTCGCTGCGCCAAGCCGCGCGCTCCGGCAGAAAGCGAATTGACCGGTACTGATCGTAGGTGAGATCCTTGAGCGCGTCCGGGACCTTTTCCTCTGGTGGCGCAAAGGGCTTACTCGCCAAATTGCGGGCAAGCTCGCGGACATAGGAGGGGCCAAACGGCAACTCCGCCGCCGATGCCGCATAGACTGCGCCAGATGGTAATGTCACCAATGGCGTCAATGCCGCGGCTTCCAGGAATTGTCGGCGATTCAAGTGTTCTACCCGTTCGGTTGCAACCGCAATGCAACCCCCTCGTCGCGACCAAGTTCCATGGGCGCCGCCGAATCCGAGCACCGTGTGTGCCGACGACGTCGTCGATGCCGGCCTGGGGCGATTTCGCGCTGCTCCGCCTCGGTTGCGCCTGCAGGACGGTCTGCAATTTCCGATTGCGCATTCTTGAGCCATGGCTAGCCTAGCAAAGCTGTAGGGCCCAAAAGTAACTGGATGATCGCGTCGGAAGTTGCTGCTCGCCTTACCAGCGCGACTGCACCGATTTCCTCGCCCACGGCATGGGTTTCGTCAGCCGTGAGGCCCCAGGATGAGGAACTGAGTTTGCAAAGGAGTGAAACTAGCGCGGCGGCAGCAGCTCCAACTGGCTCTGGGCCTTCGTCACGGCGGCGGAGAACCAGCTCTGGCTTGGTGCTTCCTTGGCGAAGCACTTTGTGTAGGCCTCCATCGCCTGATCTTTGCGGGCCATGGCGTCCTGCGGGGTCTTCCTGGCCATCATCTGCTTCCAGATTGTTTCGCAGGCCGGGATCTCAGCGGTCTTCACGGCGTCGCTTGCAGCGATGAAGAAGACCTTCTCGCCCTGGATCGCGACGACGTCGATTTCATGCGGCGGTCCCTTCAGATCGCCATTGCCGCGCACGCCCAGTACGGCGACCGCGGCGCTCACCCCCGCGGGCTTCGCGATCGGCAGCTCGGCATATTTGGCGAAGGCGGAGTCCTGGATGGCATAATAGTAGAAGCGGTCCGACTTGAGCGCGGCGCCGATCTCCCGCGGCATACCGTCCTCGCCGTGCTCGCGCAGCCAGTGCTTGAGCAGCGCCGTCGTGGTCACGACGGCTTGCATCTTGTCTCCTTCGGAGGCGAAGCCGAGACCGTCGAGATGGCCGAAGCCGGAGTCGCCTTTGAAGAGCGTGTCGGCATTCGACTTGCCGTCCACCGGAAGCCCCTTGATCGCGACCGGACCCACCAGGCCGCGCAGTACGCCTGTCAACTCCTTGAGCGCCGCATCGTGCTGCTTAGACGTCTCTTCGCTCTCCTTCGCTTTCGAGAACTTTGCGATGTAGCGATCGCGCAGGTCGAGATAGCGCTGCTCGGGCGTGGCCGCATGTGCGGGCGTGGCGAAGACGAGCAGGTAGAGCAAGGCAAGCGATCTCATGCGATTTCCGGCAAGACTGGGAGCGATCTCCAGTCTTTGTGCCCGTGCCGGGCGGGAAGGTTCATCCGCTAGGGCCTGAGCTCTACTCCGCCGGCGTGAGCTGCCGGCCGAGGCGCATCGCCGTTGTCTCCTGCACCCGGACGCGGGCGCGGCGCTTGCGCCACCAGATCACGACACCGGTGACCGAGAGCGCGGCCACCACCAGCCCCATGATCGAGATCAGGATGCGGCCGAACAGCCCGACGATGCGGCCCGAATGCAGCGGGAATTGCGCCTGCACGAAGATGTCGGCGGCGGTGCCGACCCAGGGCAGCCGTTCGCCGATCGGGCGGCCGTCTTCGCCGTCGTAATAGAGCTGCGCCGGGCCGACGCCGCCGGCGCCGTGATCATCGCCCGGATGGAAGAAGGCGGCGGCATAGACACCATGGGCCGGGCCGTAATTGATCGAGCCGACCGGGATGGTCCACCCTCGCCCCTTGCCGTCGGCCGCCGCGCGCGCCGCAATGTCGGCGAAAGTGACCTTGGGCTCGATGGGATCGTCGAGATCGCGATACGGCCGCTGCTCATAGGGCGTCGGCGTGTAGTTCGACACCATCTTCATCAGCGGCGAGAACACTTCGAAATAGAGGTTCAGCGAGAACGCCGTGAAGGCGATGATGAACAGCACGCCCCAGGTCCAGAGGCTGAAGGCGCGGTGGATGTCGAAATTGATCCGGTAGGTGCTGCCCGAGGTCTTGATGGTCCAGGCCGGCGCCCAGCGCGCCCAGAAGCCGCGTTCGAGCTGTCGCGTGACTTGGGGCGCCCGCGCCGCCCTGGCGCTCCGCCGCGAGGGCAGCGTCAGGTAGAAGCCGACGAAGCAATCGATGGTCCAGATGATGGCGATCACGCCGAGCACGCGCATGCCCCAGCGGTCGCTGCCCCAGAATTCCGGGATGTGCATGGTGTAGTGCAGCTTGTAGAGGAACGAGACGAAGTTCTCTCGCGTCACCGGCCACACCGCGCCCCAATAGCGCCGGCCGAGCTCCATGCCGGTGTTGGGGTCGAGGAAGATTTGATTGTAGTCGAGCGCGTAACGCTTGCCGGTCGCGGGATCAATCCGCGGCATGACGAAGAACCACAGCGAGTGGCCCTCCTCCGGCGTCATGAAGAGGTAGACCACGCGCGCGCGGGGATCGCGCTGCTCGATCATCTTCGCCAGATCGATCGAGGGAATCGCCGAGCGTTTGCTGCTGACCTCGAACAGGTGGTGATTCAGGACCTCGTCGATCTCGTGATCCCAGGAGATGATCGCGCCGGTGATGCCGGAGAAGAACAGGAAGCCGGCCGTGAGCAGTCCGGCCCAGCGATGCAGCCTGCCGAATATCGCTCTCATGGTCTCATCTCACTGGTCCGGCTTCCCCGTTGCCAAGGCCATCGCAGGGGGATCGTTCTTGACGCCCCGCCCTAACTCAGGCGGTTTGGGAGTGCGATAGGAACAGCGTTAGAATCTCTCCAGAGGTGCGCACAGCGCGTGCGACCTATGCGCTCATCTGCGCTGTGGAATGAGTCTAAACGGACGGCGCTCTCGTTCGTTGGCAATACCGGGAAACAATTGGCTCGGTTCATCGCGAAATCGCGCGCATCTCCTCAGTCGCGAGCCTGCGCCATCATAGGGCCCTGGCCTGGTGGGCGCGACGCTCGCCCGGGCGACACTGGTGTTTCAGAACCTCATCAAATACCCGATGTGAGGCCGATCCCAACCGGTGTCAGCGATGCCGCAGCCGGCGATTGACCCGGCGCGCGAGATAATCGCCGGCGCTCTGGACCAGCTGCACCAGCGCGATCAGCACCACGACGACGGCGAGCATCATCTCCGGCATGAAGCGCTGATAGCCGTAGCGGATGCCGAGGTCGCCCAGGCCCCCGCCTCCGACGGCGCCGACCATGGCGGAGTAGCCGAGCAGGCTGACCACCGCCAGCGTCAGCGCCAGCAGAAGACCCGGCAGCGCTTCGGGGATCAGCACCTTGAGCACGATCTGGATCGGCGAGGCCCCGAACGAGGACGCCGTCTCGATCAGGCCACCATCGACCTCGCGGATCGCGGCCTCGACCAGGCGCGCGATGAACGGCGCCGATGCGATCGTCAACGGCACGATCGCGGCCGTCGATCCGATCGAGGTTCCGGCAACGAGGCGTGTGAACGGGATGATGGCCACGACCAGGATGATGAAGGGCGTGGACCGCGTCGCGTTGACGACCATGCCGAGCACGCGATTGACGACGGGCGCCGCGAACAGCTCGCCTTTCCGGCTGGTCGCGAGAAAGACGCCGAGCGGCAGGCCGAAGGCGGTGCCGATCAGCGCCGCGATGCCGACCATGTACAGGCTCTCGCCGGTGGCCTGGATGATCAGGTTGATGAGTTCAGGCGACATAGCCGAGACGCTCCGCGGGGAATTGATATTGTGAGAGCCAGGCGAGCGTCCGCGTCGTCGCGTCGTCGCCGCCAGAAATGCTGGGAGGAATGCCAAGCGTCAGCGAGCCCACATGCTGGCCGCCGATCTCGTCGATGCGGGCCGACAGCAGCGAGACGTCGAGGCCGAGCTCGCGCGCCAGCCGTGCCACCAGCGTGTCGCCGGCCCCTGCCCCGCGCACCTGGACGCGGATCACGGCCTGTCCGCCAGCAGGCCGCTCCGAAACGATCCGGCTCGCCAGCGACACCGGCAGGCTGTCGCCGATCGCTTCGGCCAGGAAGGATTGCGTGATCGGATGCTTCGGGTGGGTGAAGATGTCGGCGACATGGCCGCTCTCGACGACGTGGCCGGCGTCGAGCACCACGACTTCCCTGGCGAGCTGGCGCACCACGGACATCTCGTGGGTGATCAGCACGATGGTCACCCCGAGCTCGCGGTTGATGTTCGCAAGCAGATCGAGGATCGCCCGCGTGGTCTGCGGATCCAGCGCCGAGGTCGCCTCGTCCGACAGCAGCACGCTCGGCCGCGTCGCCAAGGCCCGCGCGATGCCGACGCGCTGCTTCTGGCCGCCGGAGAGTTCGGACGGATAACGGTCGTGCTTGTCGGCGATACCGACGAGAGCGAGAAGTTCAGCCACACGCGTGCGGATATCGGCCTTGGCCCAGCCGGCGATCTCCAGCGGCAGCGCGATGTTGGCGGCTGCCGTGCGCGAGGAGAGCAGATTGAAGTGCTGGAAGATCATGCCGATCGAGCGCTGTGCCAGCCGCAGCTCGCGGCCAGCCAGCGCAGAGATATCTCTGCTATCGACGACGACGCGGCCCGTGGTCGGCTTCTCCAGCCCGTTGATCAGCCGGACCAGGCTCGATTTGCCGGCGCCGGAGCGGCCGATGACGCCGGTGATCGAACCGCGCGGGATCGCGAAGTCGATGTTTTGCAGGGCATTGACGCCGGGCTTGCCGCGATAGGCCGGATAGATCTTCGAGATGCCTTCGAAACGGACCATCGCGTCAGGCGCAGTCGCGGCGGGTGAGATCGCGTCAAGCGTTTCGATCGGCTGTCCGATCGCGAGCGACGGGTGGGCGTTCATGGAGGCGGCCTTCATGCACAATAGTTCCGCTTGCCTCTGGGGCATCCGGGAACCGGGTCGCATCGAGCGACGGAGAGTGAAACCGCGATGAGGGCTCGGGTCGAGCGCGCCGCACCGCAGCACGCACCATCGCCCTTTCAGGTCTCTCTTGCAATGTCAGATATTTGCGGGGGTTTGGACGAAGTTTTCCAAATCCCGCCCCGGCGAAGAAAATTCATCTGCCGGGGTATCAGCCTCCAGCCCGGCTCAGCGGATCTGCAACCAGGGCAGGACGATCAGCAGCAGCCCCGCGAAATAGAGCACCCCGAAGATCAGCCCAAAACCCCAGAACTGGCCTTTGCCGATATAGCCGCTGCCGAAATACATCGGCGCCGGACCCGTCGCGTAAGGCGAGATCACGCCCATCAGGCCGAGCGAATACATGCAGAGCATGGCGAGCGTCGTGACCGGCAGGTCGGGGATGCCGGACCCGACCGCGAGCACCACGGGCAGCACGGCGGCGGCATGCGAGGTGATGCTCGAGAAGAAATAGTGGATCCAGAAGAACAGCGCGACCAGCAGGAGCATCGCGGTCGACGGCGACAGCCCGGCGAGCGGTTTTGCGTATTCGGTCGCGAACCATTTGATGAAGCCGATCTCGTTGAGGCCCGAGGCCAGCGTCAACAGCGAGGTGAAATAGAAGAACACCTCCCAGGCGCTCTTCTCGGCGACGATGTCGGCAAACTCGATCACGCCGGTCACCAGCATCAGCGAGATCACGATGAACACCACGGTGGTGGCGTTGACGAAGTTGGAGCCGAGCACGGGCACGCGGATGTCCGGGCTCGAGCCCGCGATCCACAGGAACATCGCGAGCACGATCAGGCTCAGCATGATCCACTCGTTGCGCGACATCGGGCCCATCTCCGCGAGCTCCCTTGCCGCCCATTCGGAAATTTCCGGGCTGCGCTTCACCTCGGGGCGGCAGACCACGTAGCTGAGCAGCGGGACGAGCACCATCAGGAGGATGCCGAGCGGCGCAAAGCCCATGAACCACTGCGCCCAGCTCACCTCGACCCCGACGGTCTTCTTGGCGATCGCCAGCGCCGCCGCATTGGGCGCAAGCGCGGTGAAGAACAGCGAGCTGGTCACGGCGGTGGACGCGAACGCGGTCCACATCACGTAGGTGCCGATCCTGCCGGCGGTCGGCCCCGGTTCGGAGCCGTAGATGCGCGGGATGTTGCTGATGATGGGATAGACGATGCCGCCGCTACGTGCGGTGTTGGACGGCGTCGCCGGAGCCAGCAGGAAGTCCGACATCGCGACCGCGTAGCCGAGGCCGAGCGTGTTCCCTCCGAGCTTTTGTACCAGAACGAGCGCAATGCGCCGGCCGAGCTGGCTCTTGCGATAGCCGATCGAGAACACGAAGGCGCCGACGATCAGCCACACCGTGCTCTCGGCAAAGCCCGCCAGCATCCAGCGCAGCGACTTGGTCGGATCGGGATCGATATAGCCACTGATGCCGGCAACCGTCAGCCCGATCAGGCCGACCGCGCCGACCGGCATCGATTCCAGGATGAGCCCGGTGATGACGGCCGCGAAGACGGCAAAATAGTGCCACTGATTGACATTGAGCCCTGTCGGCACCGGCCACAGATAGATCACCAGCCACACCGCGATCGGCGCGATCAGCTTCCAGCGAAACCCTTTCGCCTCAGGCGCCTGCGAGCTAGCGGTCATGGGCCCTCCCCCTCGATTGCCGTCGTGTTCTACCGGCCCGTTGAACGAGCCGCTTTTGTCCCAACGCGGCGTATACGGATTGTCCGCGGCGCGATCAATGCCCTGGCCGACGTTCTGCCTCCCCGGCCCTGATTTTCCTCGTGCTCACAGATGCCCGGTGCGGTGATGCTCGGGCTCGCCGCCGCGAACCGGAAACCGGATCGTGGTGCCGATGGTGATCCAGTTGGCATTTTCGCCGCTGATGTTGTGGCCGTAGATCACGTCGACGGAGAATATCTCGTTCGGTCGGTAGCGGACGCCGGTCTGGAAACGCGGCTGGACGACGCTTGCGATCTCGGAGGCGCCGGCTTGCCCGTACGCCTCGATCGTCCATTGCAAGGTGTCGGTGAATTTCCAATCGAAGCCGATGCCGCAGGTCAGGTAGTGGCGATCCACCGTGCGATCCCAGAGCCAGCCGCCATTGACGTTGATGCGCATGGTCTCCGACAGGCGGAAGGTCGCGGGGATGACGACAAAGGCGGACAGGGCATCGCCGGTCGCCGCATCGAACGATCCGCCGCCATACGCCGACAATCCCCACCGGCCTATTCCGGTCGGGACGAAATTCGTCTTGGCTTTTGGAGCGACCGTCGTGCTCCAGTCGCCATCGCTCCGGGCCCGGATGGTCTGCATGCTCAGCTCGATCGGCCTGAAGGGATCGACGACACAGGAGGGATTGGCGACCGCGGAAAAATCGGTGTTGGTCGCACTCGACATCCAGCTTTCCACTTTGCAGGAGCCGACCTCGGAAATGTCGGCGGCATCGACCGCATAGGCGCCATTCGCGGCGCGCGCATCCTGCGCCGCGAATGCGCCAAGAGCCGCGATTGCGGCGGCTATTCCGGTTCTTGCAGCCCAGCCCATGGTGCGATGTTAGCAGAGTCTTCGCCTCGACAACGCCCGGATTCTGGGACTATCTTTGCTCCATGAGCGAGCATCGTCATCACCACGATCACGACCATTCCGAGCTGTCGGAGACCGAGCTGCGCGTGCGTGCGCTCGAAACGATCCTGACCGAGAAAGGCTATGTCGAGCCGGCCGCGCTCGACGCCATCATCCAGGCCTATGAGACCAGGATCGGCCCCCATAACGGCGCGCGCGTCGTCGCCAAGGCCTGGAGCGATCCGGCGTTCAAGAAGGCACTGCTGGAGGACGGCTCCAAGGCGATCGGCACGCTCGGCCATGTCAGCCGCGTCGGCGACCATCTCGTCGTGGTCGAGAACACGCCGCAGCGTCACAACATGGTCGTGTGCACCCTGTGCTCCTGCTACCCCTGGGAAATGCTGGGGCTGCCGCCGGTCTGGTACAAGGCCGCGCCCTACCGCTCCCGCGCGGTGAAGGACCCGCGCGGCGTGCTCGCCGATTTCGGCGTCGCGGTGCCTAAGGACATCGAGATCCGTGTCTGGGATTCCACCGCAGAGACCCGCTTCCTGGTGCTGCCGATGCGCCCCGAAGGCACCGACGGCTGGAGCGAGGAACGGCTCGCCGGGCTCGTCACGCGCGATTCCATGATCGGCACCGGCTTTCCCGGATCGCCGTCATGAACGGCGTGCATGACATGGGCGGCATGGACGGGTTCGGCAAGGTCGAGGCCGAGCCGAACGAGCCGGTGTTCCATGCGGAATGGGAAGCGCGGGTGCTGGCGATGGTGCGCGCGATGGGCGCGGCCGGCGCCTTCAACATCGACACCTCGCGCTTCTATCGGGAGACGATCCCGCCGCACGTCTATCTCTCGAGCTCCTACTACAAGAAATGGTTCCTCGGGCTCGAGGAGATGCTGATCGAGAAGGGCTATCTCACCCGGGAGGACGTTGCCGCCGGGCATGCGGTGCATCCGGCCAAGGCGCTCAAGCACGGCAGGCTGGAGCGCGACGATGTCGAGCGCACCATGGTGCGCGGCAAGTTCGCCCGCCCTGCTCCGGCGCCGGCCAAGTTTGGGATCGGCGATCGCGTGCGCGCGAAAAACATCCACCCGGCGACGCACACGCGGCTGCCGCGCTACGTGCGCGGCCATGTCGGTGTCGTCGAGCTCAACCACGGCTGTCACGTGTTTCCGGATTCGGCGGCGATGGAGCTCGGCGAGAATCCGCAATGGCTCTACACGGTGGTGTTTGAGGGCCGCGATCTCTGGGGTGCGGACGGTGACCCGACCTTGAAGGTTTCCATCGACGCGTTCGAACCCTATCTGGACCCGGCGTAATGGGCAGCACGCTTGCTGCGGCCGCGACGGCAGCGATCCCGAGCATTCCCCGCGATGACGACGGCCCGGTGTTCCGCGCGCCCTGGGAGGCGCACGCGTTTGCGATGGCGCTGACCCTGCACGAGCGCGGCGTGTTCACCTGGCCCGAATGGGCAGCAGCCCTGGCCTCCGAGATCAAGCGCGCGCAAGCCGCCGGCGATCCTGATACGGGCGAGACCTATTATCTGCATTGGCTCGCCACGCTGGAAGGACTGGTTGCGCGCAAAGGCGTTGCCTCGACCGACACGCTGCATCGCTACCGCGACGCATGGGACCATGCGGCAGATCGCACCCCGCACGGCAAGCCGATCGAGCTGCGGCCGGAGGATTTTCGGTAAGCTGGTTGCGCGCTGTGTGGGCCCACGTTGTCCCAACCAACACAGTCATTCCCCGCGACCCGGCTACGCCAAGGCTTCGCCGAGGTTGAGGTCCAGGGGCGCCGAAGCTTTTAGCGTAGGCGGCAGGCGGGGAATCCAGTACGCCGCGGCTTCTCGGCTCAAGCACCGTCTCTGGAATACTGGATCACCCGCTTTCGCGGGTGATGACACCGAGTCTATCGTGTCACCGTCCCGCCACATACTCCCGCCACCCCTTCGCCCGCAGGCTGCACGCCGGGCACTCGCCGCAGCCATAGCCCCAATCGTGCTGCGCGCCGCGTTCGCCGAGATAGCAGGTGTGCGACTGCTCGCGGATGAGATCGACCAGCCCATCGCCGCCAAGATCGTGCGCGAGCTGCCACGTCGCGGCCTTGTCGATCCACATCAGCGGCGTATGCAGCTCGAACTTGCGGGCCATGCCGAGCGAGAGGGCCGCCTGCATGGCGCGAATGGTGTCGTCGCGGCAGTCGGGATAGCCGGAATAGTCGGTCTCGCACATCCCGCCAACGATGTGCGTAATCCCGCGCCGGTAGGCCAGCGCCGCGGCGAAGGTCAGAAATACGAGGTTGCGGCCGGGGACAAAGGTGTTGGGGAGCCCGTCGGCGCCCATCGCAATCGCAACGTCGCGCGTCAGCGCCGTCTCGGACACGGCCGCCAGCGTCGGGATCGACAGCGTGTGGCTCTCGCCGAGCCTAGAAGCCCAATCCGCGCGCAGGCCCCTGATGCCGTCGAACAGCTGGTCGCGGCAGGCAAGCTCGATGGCGTGGCGCTGGCCGTAATCGAACCCCAGCGTCTCCACGCGCGCAAAACGATTCAGCGCCCAGGCGAGGCAGGTGGTGGAATCCTGGCCGCCGGAAAACAGCACCAGCGCGGTTTCGGGTGAAAATGCGTCACTCATGGCCGCGCTTTAGCACTGCGCACGCTGCTCGCCAATCTGGCCCGCCAATCGGTGGAAATCACCCTGTTCCGCCGCATGCCGCTGGGAACGGCGGGCCGCTTTTGGCATAAGGCTTGAGAGCCAGGAGACTGCCCCGCAATGACCCCTTCCCGCGACATTTCCCGTCTGATCGAGATCATGGCGGCGCTGCGCACGCCGGTCACCGGCTGCCCCTGGGACCTCGAGCAGAATTTTGCGACCATCGCGCCCTACACGATCGAGGAGGCCTATGAGGTGGTCGAGGCCATCAGCCGCGGCGATCTCGACGATCTCTGCGAGGAGCTCGGCGATCTCCTGCTGCAGGTGGTGTTTCACGCCCGGATGGCCGAGGAGCGGAACGCGTTCGCTTTTGGCGATGTCGTCGAGGCCATCACCCGCAAGATGATCCGGCGCCATCCTCACGTCTTCGCCGACAAGGACGGCAACCTCGCCTCCTCTCACGTCAAGCACGTCTGGGACCGCATCAAGGCCGAGGAGAAAGCCGAGCGCGCCGCGCGCCGGCCGCCGGAGGAGATTTCGCACAAATCGCTGCTGTCAGGCGTGAAGGCCGGCCAGCCCGCACTGACGCGCGCCATGGAGCTGCAGCGCAAGGCCTCCACCGTCGGCTTCGACTGGAACGATCCGCGCGCGGTGCTGGCGAAAATCCGCGAGGAAGCCGACGAGATCGAGGCCGCCCTCGATCGCAACGACAGCAAAGGCCTCGCGGAAGAAACCGGCGACCTGATGTTCGCACTCGTCAACCTCGCCCGCCATGTCGATGCCGATCCCGAAGCCGCGCTGCGTGCGACCAACGCGAAGTTCGAGCGGCGCTTTGCCTATATCGAACGGGCGCTGGAGGCGCAGGGGCGGACCCTCGAGCAGGCGTCGCTGGCGGAGATGGACGCGTTGTGGAATGCGGCGAAGGGCGAGGAAAAGCCGGAGTCAGAGGGACGCAAGGAAGCACGCCGCTAATTCCAATGTCGTCCTGGCCGAGTGCGCAATTGCGCACGCGAGGCCGCGACCCATACCGCGTGATCTCTCCGCAGCACGACGAGGTTAGTACCGTGCACCGAACTGCTTGCTGTGATTATGGATCCCGGATCGGCGCGTGCTTGGGGCGCACTTGTCCGGGACCACCTGGGGAGAGATCACGCCACGCGCGGCACGGCGTCGAAGCGGTTGACCACGATATCCCGCTTGGTCTCGTCCACCCGCACCGTCATGTCGAAGCGGCCGTCGTGCAGCTCCTTGGCCAGCACTTCGGCGTTGCGGTGCAGCCAGGAGATGCCGGCGCCGTCGGCGGCGTCGATCGAGAGGTCGAGCGTGGTGCGTTTTGCCGCTAACCGCTCCTCGATCGCGGCAAGCAGTGCGTCGATGCCCTCGCCTGACACGGCCGAGACCAGCATCGCCGGGTGATCCTCCGGCCTGCGCGCGGCGATGTTCAAAAGCTCTTCGCGCTGTTCGGTATCGTAACGGTCGATCTTGTTCCAGACTTCGATGATGCGGCCACTGTCATCAGGATTGATGCCGAGCTGGCGCAGCACGGCATCGACGTCGCTCTGCTGCGCCTCGGCGTCGTCGTGCGAGATGTCGCGCACATGCAGGATTACGTCGGCCTCCAGCACCTCCTCCAGCGTGGCGCGGAAGGCGGCGACGAGCTGTGTCGGCAGGTTGGAAATGAAGCCGACGGTATCGGACAGCATCGCCTTGCCGCCATGCGGCAGGGTGAGCGCGCGCAGGGTCGGGTCGAGCGTGGCGAACAGCATGTCGGCCGCCTGCACGTCGGCGCGGGTCAGGCGGTTGAACAGCGTCGACTTGCCGGCATTGGTGTAGCCGACCAGCGCGACCACGCGATACGGCACGCGCTGGCGTCCTGCACGATGCAGACGCCGCGTCGCCTGCACCTTCTTCAGGTCGCCCTCGAGCTTGGAGATACGCTCCTGGATCAGGCGGCGGTCGGCTTCGATCTGCGTCTCGCCGGGACCGCCCATGAATCCAAAGCCGCCGCGCTGGCGTTCGAGATGGGTCCAGGAGCGGACGAGGCGCGAGCGCTGGTAGTTGAGATGCGCGAGCTCGACCTGGAGCGAGCCTTCCCTGGTCTTGGCGCGGCGGCCGAAGATTTCCAGAATGAGGCCCGTGCGGTCGAGCACCTTGGCGTGCAACTCCTTCTCGAGATTGCGCTGCTGGATCGGCGCCAGCGCGCAATCCATCACCACGAGGTCGACATCGAGGCTCTTGGCGAGCCCGGCGATCTCCTCGACCTTGCCCTTGCCGATGTAAGTCGCGGGCCGGATCTGGCTGATCGGCGTGATGATGGCGTCGGCAATGACGAGATCGATCGCGCGCGCGAGGCCCGCGGCTTCATCGAGGCGGGCCTCGGCATCACGCAGGATATGGCTCTCCGATTGCGCGTTGGCATTGCCTGCGCGCACCCGCAAATAGGGGCCGATGACAAGCACCCGCCCCGTCTGCTTATCCCCTGCCGACCGCGGACGGTCGGCATCCCCGTCGAAATTCCGGGGTTCCAATCAGATCACTCTCAAGCCGGCTGATCCTCGCCGCCTTCGAACAACTGGATCGGAGCGCCCGGCATGATGGTCGAGATCGCATGCTTGTAGACGAGCTGCGAGTGACCGTCGCGCCGAAGCAGCAAACAGAAATTGTCGAACCAGGTCACGATGCCCTGGAGCTTCACTCCGTTGACCAGAAAGATCGTCAGTGGCGTTTTGGTTTTGCGAACGTGATTAAGGAAGGTGTCCTGCAGGTTTTGTGCGCGGTCTGCCGCCATTGTTTTTTTCTCGCTTTGAGTTTCTTTTTATTGCGCCGGTTGCGGCCCTCTTTGTGAAATTCGGAGCCTCTCCCGGTTGCCGTCCCTCATGAGATCCCCCTCGGAAGGAACAGCTGTGCAATTAGAGGACAGGTGAGCTTATTAGGCAAGCCGCTTCACGCGTCAGCCCACGCCGTATTGCCCCGAAAAACTACGGAAATCGATGATTTTCCTCGCCTATCCCCGCGACGTCGCGGCGCTAGCCGACACCGAGCGCCTTCAATTTCCGGTGCAACGCCGAGCGCTCCATGCCAACGAACTCGGCCGTACGAGAAATATTTCCTGAAAAACGGCTGATCTGTGCAATCAAATAGTCGCGCTCGAACACCTCGCGCGCTTCGCGCAGCGGCAGGCCCATGATGTGCTCGCCATTGTTGCTGGTCGGCATCGCCGGCACCATGGAGCCGACGTCCTGCGGCAACATATCGGCAGTGATGATGACCTCCGGCCCGCCCGCGGCCAGAATCATGACTCTCTCAACGTTGTTGCGGAGCTGGCGCACATTGCCCGGCCAGACATGCGACTGCAGCACCGCCATCGCGTCCTGCCCGATCTGGCGCTTGGGCAGGCCGCTGCCCGCCGAGATCTGCTCCATGAAGTAGTCGATCAATTCCGGAATGTCCTCACGCCGCTCCGACAGCGCGGGCACGCGGATCGGCACCACCGAGAGCCGATGATAGAGGTCTTCGCGGAAATGGCCGGCCGCGATCTCCTCTTCGAGGTTGCGCGCGGTGGATGAGATGATGCGCACGTCGACCTGCACCTTGGCGGTGCCGCCGACGCGCTGGAACGACTGCTCGACCAGCACGCGCAAAATCTTGTTCTGGGTCTCGCGCGGCATGTCCGCGATCTCGTCGATGAACAGCGTGCCGCCATGGGCCTCTTCGAGCGCGCCGGACTTGCGCGCGTGCTCGCCGTTGGACTGCTCGGTGCCGAACATCTCGTGCTCCATCCGCTCCGGCGTGATCGCGGCGGCGTTGATGACGACGAAGGGGCCTTCGGCGCGGCCCGAGGCCGTGTGCAGCGTGCGCGCGGTCAGCTCCTTGCCGGCGCCGGCGGGGCCGACAATCAGGATGCGGCTGTTGGCCTTGGCCGCGCGCTCGATGGTCTGGCGCAGCTGGTTCATGCTGGGCGAGCGGCCGACGAGCGAGCTTGCGCTCGGCGCGAGCTGCTTCAATTCCTTGACCTCGCGCTTGAGCCGCGAGTTCTCCAGCGCTCTGGTCGCGACCAGGATCAGCCGGTCGGTCTTGAACGGCTTCTCGATGAAGTCGTAGGCGCCGCGCTTGATCGCGGCGACCGCGGTCTCGATGTTGCCGTGGCCGGAGATCATCACGACCGGCAGATCGGGGTTGTCCTTCTTGACCTGCTCCAGCAGCTGCAAGCCGTCGAGCTTGGAGCCCTGCAGCCAGATGTCGAGGAACACCAGATGCGGCCTGCGGTTGGCGATCTCCGTGAGCGCCGTATCGCTGTCGCGCGCGGTCCGGGTCACGAAACCCTCGTCTTCGAGGATGCCCGCAACGAGATCCCGAATATCGGCCTCATCATCGACAATCAGAATTTCACTTGCCATGGGTCGCGCCTGTTTTCTCAGTTGCCTGTTGAGGCTTCGATCTTCGTTGAATCATTGGTCTTTTCAGCCCGCTCTTTGGTTTCGGCGGCCGGCTCTTTTGTTTCCGGTGCCTTGACGGATTCCGTGACCGCTTCCTTGATTTCCGGCTTGGTCGTTGCATCGGCGGCCGGTTCGGCCTCCTCGCTTTTCGCGGGAGCGCCGGAGATCGCAAACCGCATCCGCATCCAGGCGCCGCGCTGGCCCTCGCGGAAGTCGGAAGCGTCCTTCAGTTCGATGCGCCCGCCGTGGTCTTCCAGCACGCGGCCGACGATCGCGAGCCCAAGGCCGGTGCCCTTGGCGCGTGTTGTCACATAGGGCTCGAGCAGGCGCGAGCGCGCCACCTTGGGCAGGCCGATGCCGTTGTCGACGACGTCGATCAGGACGTCCTCGCCCTCGCCCGAGACCACGACGTCGATCCGGCCTTTGCCGAGCTCCTCCAGGGGGACCTGCTCGATCGCCTCGGTGGCGTTCTTGACGATGTTGGTGACCGCCTGCGAGATCAGCCGCCGGTCGAACTGGGCGCGCAGCGGGTCTTCCTTGAACTCGGCCTCGATATCGATCTCGGGATGGGCGACCTTCATCAGGAACACCGCCTGCCGCACGGTGTCCACGACGTCCTCACCCTCCATCACCGGCTTCGGCATCCGCGCAAAGCGCGAAAACTCGTCGACCATGCGGCGGATATCGTCGACCTGGCGCACAATGGTATCGGTGCACTGCTCGAAGATCTGCTTGTCCTTGGCCTCGGTGATGGCCTTGCCGAATTTGCGGCGGATGCGCTCGGCCGAGAGCTGGATCGGCGTCAGCGGGTTCTTGATCTCGTGGGCGATGCGGCGCGCGACGTCGCCCCAGGCCGAGGTGCGCTGCGCCGAGACCAGCTCGGTGATGTCGTCGAGCGTGATGATGTAGCTGTCGTGCGGCTGGCTGGTCTTCTCGGCGCTGACGCGGACCGACAGATTGCGTTCCTGCCCGTCGCGGGTGATCGTGATCTGGCCCTGCACCAGGCGCTGGGTCCCTTCCCGCGCCGTCTTCATCATCTCCTCGAGCTCCGGCAGCACGTCCGAGAGCGGATGGCCGAGCGTCTCGGCTTCGGAGTGCCCGATCAGCTTTTCGGCGGAACGGTTGAGGATGCCGACGCTGCCTGAGGTATCCACGCCGATGATGCCGGCGCTTGCGGAGGATAGCACCGCCTCGATGAAGCGGCGGCGGCTGTCGATGAGGTCGCTGGCGTTGACGAGCTCGTCGCGCTGGCTGCGCAACTCCTCCGTCATCTTGTTGAAGGTTTCGCCCAGCTGGGCGAGGTCGCCTTCCGACTGGTGCACCGGCACCTTCACATGGAGATCGCCGGTCGAGACCGTCTGGGCCGCGTTCATCAGCCGCCGGATCGGCGAAACCAGCGAGTTGGCGAAGTTGAGGCCGATCAGCACCGAGGCCATCAGGATGGTCAGTGCGATCACCGCGAACATCAGCGCGAACGCGACCTGAATGCCGAGCCGGCGCGACTCGATTTGGGCGTATTCGGCGACGCTGACCTCGGTCTGCTTGAGCTGGTTGACGACGTTGGGATCGAGCGGCCGCGCGACGTAGAGGAAGGTGTCGCTGAAGGCGCGCAAGCGGACCACCGCGGCGACGAAGCTCGCATCGGGCAGCACCGCGATCTCGGGCTCGGATTCGTTGACGTTGCTGAGGAAGTCCGGTGCCGGCGGCGAATAGGCCAGCCGCATGCCGGTGTCGGCGGATTCGAGAATGTTGGTGTTCTTGTCGATGATCATCGCGCCCGGCAAATTGCGCGAGCCGGCGCTGGAGGTCAGCAGCTCGCGGAACGAGCGGCGATCCTGGTCGTAGAGCGGCCGCGCATGCGCGATGTCGTTGGCCATGCCGAGAATATCGCCGCGAATCAGCTGCGCATGGTCCTGCATGTAGGCCCGGGCGATCGTCAGCGAGTTCTGGATCACCTCCTTGGTCGGGCCGGAGAACAGGCGGTCGAGGCCGCGCTCGATGGTGACGTTGGCGACGACGGCGACCAGCACCGCGGGCAGCACCGCCACGATCGAGAACAGGCTGACGATCTGGACATGGAGGCGCGCCGCCGCCCTGCCCCGCCGTCGCGCCAGGATCAGCTGCCAGAGCTCGCGGATGATGATCCCGACCAGCAGCAGGATCGTGCCCGCATTGATCAGATAGAACGAGCGGACAACCGCCGGCGTCGGCTCGATGTTCGTCAGTCCGGTCAGGACCACGAAGGTCAGGAAGGCCGACAGCAGTGCCAGCGCCACGGCGAACGGCGCCAGCCAGCGTCGCGCCGACCAACGCCGGGGCTCTTCCGCTGGGGCCGTGTCAAAGGATGCGGCCGAGGTGTCTGCGCTGATCATTCCGGCAATGGGTGCTGAAAACGGGGGGCCGCGGCGGGGCGGACACTGATGTATTCGTACCACATTGTTGCCGAATTGCGACAATTCCGCGGCGCTCCCGCCGCGACCGACCGGCGCATCCACAGGCTGCTCCCTTGACAGACCTAGCTTGCGGGAACGGATGCCCGCCCCGGCGGCTTGACCGGCATGGATAGATTCTTTCTCGCGGTAATGGTGTCGGCCGTGCTGCTTCTGATCGTGGCCGCCGACCTTCTGGTCAACGGCCCCGGTCTGCAGGAGCCGTCGGCACATGTCGCCAGCATGATGCCGGCATCAGACCGGTCTGTCAGATAGGGCTGAGGCCGCGTCCCGCGGCTGGATGACCATTTGAATGTTCCAGCGGAACATTTCAGTCTGATCAGGACTTCTGTCCACCGCGTCAGCCACAACGGCCAACGCGATCCGGACAGGCTCAGCTCCGCTTTGGTAGGGGGAGCTGAGCCACCGTCCGTTCCGCGAAGACTAATTTAGCCCCCGCTCCGATAGACCTGGATATCGAGATCCCGGATCTTCTTCCGCAGCGTGTTGCGGTTGAGGCCGAGCAGATCTGCGGCGCGGATCTGGTTGCCGCGGGTGGCGGCGAGTGCGGCCGTGAGCAGCGGCACCTCGATCTCCTTGAGGATTCGGTGATAGAGGCCGGGCGGCGGCACGCCGTTCGGGAAGCCCTGGAAGTGCGAGGAGAGATACGCCTCCACGGCACCGCCGAGATTGTCGACGCCCTGCTGGACTGCGGCACCCGGGCTGATCGTGGGTGGCGCCAGCTCGCCGTCGATGACCGAGCCCGTGATCACGTCCTGCGGATAGAGCGCCGCGAGGCGACGGGCGAGGTTCTCGAGCTCGCGCACGTTGCCCGGCCAGCGGTGCTGCTTCATCCGCTCCAGCGCCAGCGAGTCGAGCTTTTTCGGCGGCAGTCCGTCCTTCTCGGCGAGCGCGAAGAAATGACGGATGAGATCGGGCAGATCCTCGATGCGCTCGCGCAACGGTGGCAGCCGCAGCGGCACGACGTTGAGGCGGAAGAACAGATCTTCGCGGAACAGGCCCTGTTGGATCAGCACGCGCAAATCCTTGTTGGAAGCCGCGACGATGCGCACGTCGGTCTTGATCGGGGTGCGGCCGCCGACCGTGGTGTATTCGCCCTGCTGAAGCACGCGCAACAGGCGGGTCTGGGCCTCCATCGGCATGTCGCCGATCTCGTCGAGAAACAGCGTGCCGCCTTCGGCCTGCTCGAACCGGCCGGAGGCGCGGGTGTTGGCGCCGGTGAAGGCGCCGCGCTCATGGCCGAACAGTTCGGACTCGATGAGGTCGCGCGGGATCGCCGCCATGTTGACCGCGACGAACGGGCCGTTGCGGCGCTTGCCGTAGTCGTGCAGCGCGCGCGCCACCAGCTCCTTGCCGGTGCCGGACTCGCCCGTGATCATCACGGTGAGGTCGGTCTGCATCAGGCGCGCCAGCACGCGATAGATTTCCTGCATCGCCGGCGAACGGCCGACCAGCGGGATCGCCTCCATCTCGGCGTCCTCGTTCGGCGTCGAGACCCGCTCCTTCGGCTCGGCCAGCGCGCGACCGACGATGGCGATCAGCTCCTTCAGGTCGAAGGGCTTTGGCAGATATTCGTACGCCCCGCGCTCTGAGGCGCGGATCGCCGTCATGAAGGTGTTTTGCGCGCTCATGACGATGACCGGCAAATTCGGCCGCATCTTCTTGATCCGCGGCAACAGGTCGAACGCGTTCTCGTCGGGCATCACCACGTCGGTGATGACGAGATCGCCCTCCCCCTGGCTGACCCAGCGCCACAGCGTCGCGGCATTGCCGGTCAGCCGCACTTCGTAGCCGGCGCGGGATAGTGCCTGATTGAGAACCGTGCGGATGGCGGTGTCGTCATCAGCAACGAGAATGCTACCTGCGGGCATCGTTAATCCTCATTTTGCCCCCTGTGACGCAGACGACGACTTCCCGGCAGAGCCGTCGCGACTGCTTTGATCGGCATGTTTCACCGATGTGGAATACATCGGCATCAGCACGCGGAAGGTGGTCTTACGCGGCTGAGATTCGCATTCGATGATGCCCCCGTGATCTCCGATGATCTTTGCGACCAAGGCGAGACCCAGACCCGAGCCGGTCTGCTTGGTGGTTACAAAGGGATCGAACAGGTTGGGCAGAAGATCGTCCGGCACGCCTGGTCCGTTGTCCTTCACGCAGAATTCGAGCGGCAGGGATACACGGGATTTTTGACCGGGGACTGACAGGCGCACGCCGGGACGGAACGCGGTGGTGAGCTGGATCTCGCCGTCGGAAACGTCGATCAGGGCTTCGGCGGCGTTCTTGACCAGATTGAGGAACACCTGGATGAGCTGATCCTGGTTCGCCAGCACCGGCGGCAGCGACGGATCGTAGTCCTCGACGAATCGGATGTTGCGGGCAAAGCCGGACTGCGCCAGCCGTTTGACGTGATCGAGCACCGAATGAATGTTGACGGGACCGCGCACCACGGGACGTTCGTCGCCGAACACCTCCATGCGGTCGACCAGCGTCACGATGCGGTCGGCCTCGTCGCAGATCAGCCGCGTCAGCATGCGGTCTTCCGAGGAGGCCTGCTGCTCCAGAAGCTGGGCCGCGCCGCGGATGCCGGAGAGCGGGTTCTTGATCTCGTGCGCCAGCATCGCGGCGAGCGCGATCACCGAGCGCGCGGCGCTGCGATGGGTGAGCTGGCGGTCCATCTTGTCGGCGATGGAGCGCTCCTGGAGCATCACGACGATATGGCCGGGCCGCTCCGTCAGCGGGGCTACATGCAGATCGACCTGGCGGTCTCCGCCCATGCGCGGCGTGCCCAGATCGACCTTGTATTCGTTGACGGGCGCGTTCGACGAGCGCACCTGGTCGATCAGCGCCAGCAAAGGACTGCCGAACGGCACCAGCTCTTTCAGCGACTGCCGCTTCAAAAACTGCGTCGAGATATCGAAGAAGGCTTCGGTTGCGATGTTGGCGGCGACGATCTTGCCGTCCGGCCCGATCATGAGCACGGGATTGGGAAGTGCGTCCAGGATGGCGTCGCTGTCGGACGGAAGCGGCCGACGATGTTCAGCGGCTGAGCTCATGCAGCGGCGCTCCATGCGAAGTCGTCGAAGGCATCTTGCAGTGACCGGTGGACGAGGCGCGGATCCTCCGAGGTGAGGATCTTCTGGCGCCAGGATTTCAGCTTCTCGGCCGGCGCACGGCTCACATCGGCCGCGACATCGAGCGCCCAGCCGAGATGTTTTCGTGCGTGCCTGAGACCGATGCGCAGGCCGTAGAGCGCGCAGACGCCCTCGTAGAGCGTGCGGACATAATGCAGCTGCGTCTCGAGCGACGGTGTGGCTTCGGCGGCCCCGCCCTTCAGGCGTCGGCCGATCTCGCCGGGCAGCCAGGGCTGGCCCTGCGCGCCGCGGCCGATCATCACGGCATCGGCGCCGGAGGCCTCGAGCGCCGCGAGCGCCTTCTCGTAAGTCGTGATGTCGCCATTGACGACGAGCGGAATGGAGATGGCCGCGCGCACGGCGCGGATCGCGTCCCAATCGGCCTCGCCCTTGTAGAACTGGCAGCGGGTGCGGCCGTGCACGGTGACCAGCTTGATGCCTGATGCTTCCGCGCGCCGCGCCAGTTCCGGCGCGTTGCGGCTGCGGTCGTCCCAGCCGAGCCGCATCTTCAGCGTCACCGGGACCTTCACCGCCGCGATCGTCGCTTCGATCAGGCTGACGGCATGGTCGAGGTCGCGCATCAGGGCCGAGCCGGACTGGCCGCCGGTGACGTGACGGGCCGGACAGCCCATGTTGATGTCGATGATGTCGGCGCCTTCGGCTTCGGCGATCCGGGCACCCTCCGCCATCCAATGCGTCTCGCAACCGGCGAGCTGGACCACGTGCGGACCGATTCCGGTGGCTTCGCAGCGCAACCGGGACATCCGATGGCCGTTGGCGAGTTCGTCGCTGGCCGTCATTTCGGACACGACCAGGCCGGCCCCGAGCTCGGCGGCCAGCCGGCGGACGGGCGAGTCAGTCACCCCCGACATCGGCGCCAGGAAGACCGGAGTGGCGACATCAATGTCGCCTATTTTCAGCGGCTTAGAGCCTGATACTGCCGAACCGGTCACAGGGATCTCGTTACGTAGGCAGGGCATCATCGCGCCTGCCATGACCTATCTTGCGCACAATTCTTGTGCAGTCAAGCGTCATGCCTACAGTTTAGACAGTTCTGCAAAGCTTTCAAGTGCAGTGCAACAAAATGCTGTTTCCCACAATCCGGGGAAACCCCCTTTTTTTGCGGGCCTGCCGTGCTAGAGGCATGCGGCAATCACCCCACTCCCCGACTCTCTTCATCACCAAATGAGTATTTGAGTCCTATGGCGAAATCACAGCGCACCGCAGTCGTTCTCGTCGCGGCCGGACGCGGCCTGCGCGCAGGCGCCGGTGGTCCCAAGCAATATCGCGAGATCGGCGGTGTGCCCGTGATCTATCGCGCCATGGAGGCCTTCAGCCGCCACGCGGACGTGTTTGCGGTTCAGCCGGTCGTGAACCCCGACGACAGCGCCATCTTCACGACAGCGGTCGCAGGGCTCAGGCACGAGGTCCCGGCCAATGGCGGCGCGACCCGGCAGGCCTCGGTGCTCGCCGGTCTCGAAGCCCTCGCCAAGCACAAGCCCGACATCGTCCTGATCCACGACGCCGCGCGCCCCTTCGTCTCGGAAGGCGTGATCACTCGCGCGATCGATGCGGCCAGCCGCACCGGCGCCGCGATCCCCGCCGTTCCCGTCACCGACACCATCAAGCTTACCGGCGAGAACGGCAATGTCGAGGACACGCCGGACCGGGCCCGGTTGCGAATCGCGCAGACGCCGCAATCCTTTCGTTTCGAAATCATCCTCGAGGCGCATCGTCGCGCGGCCAAGGACGGGCGCAGCGATTTCACCGACGATGCCGCGATTGCCGAATGGGCGGGATTGACGGTTGCAACCTTTGAAGGCGATGTTGCCAATATGAAACTCACCACCCCTGAGGATTTCGTGCGCGAGGAAGCGCGGCTGGCCAGCCTGCTCGGCGACATCAGGACCGGCACGGGCTATGACGTGCACGCTTTCGGCGAGGGCGACCATCTCATGATCTGCGGCGTGCGCGTGCCGCACACCAGAGGCTTCCTGGCCCATTCCGACGGCGATGTCGGCCTGCATGCGCTGGTCGACGCCATCCTCGGCGCGCTTGCCGACGGCGATATCGGCTCGCACTTCCCGCCCAGCGATGCGAAATGGAAGGGCGCCTCCTCCGACCAGTTTTTGAAATACGCCATCGAGCGCGTCACCCAGCGCGGCGGCCGCATCGCCAATCTTGAGGTGACGATGATCTGCGAGCGGCCGAAGATCGGCCCGTTGCGCGACACCATGCGGGCGCGCATCTCCGAGATTTCCGGCGTCGACATCTCCCGCGTCGCGGTCAAGGCGACCACCAGCGAGCGGCTCGGCTTCACCGGCCGCGAGGAAGGCATCGCGGCCACCGCGAGCGCCACCATCCGCCTGCCATTCAACGACAAGAATTGGAGCATGTAGGATCATGGGCGGCAGCGACGCACGCGCCCTTTCCCGTTCGCTGCTCGATCTGTGCCGCATGCGCAAGCTGACGATCGCGACCGCTGAGTCCTGCACCGGCGGGCTCGTGGCGGGCGCGTTGACCGACATCCCCGGTTCCTCTGATGTCATCGACCGCGGCTTCGTCACCTATTCCAACGACGCCAAGCGCGCGATGCTAGGGGTCGAGGCGGGCACGCTCGCGAATTTCGGCGCCGTCAGCAAGGAGACCGCAACAGCTATGGCGGTCGGCGCGCTGGAGCGAGCCGGCGTCGATCTCGCCGTCGCCATCACCGGCATCGCCGGCCCCGGCGGCGCCACGCCGGGCAAGCCGGTCGGCCTCGTTCACTTTGCCGTCGCCGCGCGCGACGGTCGCATCGTCCACCGCGAGCATCGCTTTGGCGCCATCGGCCGTACCGCGGTGCGCGCCCGCTCGGTGGTCGAGGCGCTGCGCATGCTGATGGACCTCGCCCGCGGGCCGCAAGTTACGGCCAAGCCGAAACGCGCCGCCGCAGCAACCCGCCTGCGACCACGTGTGACGCGCTCGCCGCGCCGGCACGCCGTGAAGCGCAGGACTCCGCGCTCGCCGCGGGGTTGAGATCCCTCACGCAGCCGCGAGCAACGCACTCGCATGATCGAGCACGCATTGCTTGACCGCATCGGCTTCGGACGGCTTCGCCTTTGCGCTGACCGTCAATTCCAGGATCGGCGCTGCCGGATTGGCGACGTCGACGACCTTGGAGACGCGGACGGCAGGCTCTGCCTGATCGTCGATGCGGGAGTCGCTGCGCAACTCCTTCAGGATCCGGTCGGCTAGCGCATTGGCAGCACCTGCCGGGACCGGAAACGCCACGGTGACCTCGCCGGTGCCGGGATAGGCGCTGTGGTTGACGATGGCTGCGCCCCACACCTGCCCGTTCGGCAACAGGATCTGCGTGTTGTCGGGCGCGACCAGTTCCGTCATGAACAGCGACAGCGACTTCACCTTCCCAGCCTTGCCGGCGACTTCGACGTCATCGCCAATGTGGAAGGGCCGGAACAACAGCAGCATCACGCCGGCGGCGAGATTGGACAGCGTGCCCTGTAACGCGAGCCCAATGGCGAGTGATGTCGCGCCCAGCACGGCAACGAGGCTCGCGGTCTGGATACCGAACAGTTGAAGTGCGGCGATGCCGACCACTGCCAGCACGCCATAGCGCGTCACGCTGGAGACGAACAACGTCACGAGCGGATCGACCCGATGCCCGACGTTCAGTACGCGCGTGACGAAACGCTGCATGGTGCCGGACAGATACCAGCCCACAGCGAGCAGCAGGATCGCGTAGATCGCATTCAATCCGTACAGGACCAGCGATGCTTTCAGCGTGTCGAAATTGATGGTCATGAGGTCTCCAACCCGGGACAATCCCGAGAGAACTCGTGGCGGCGCGAAATGATCCCTGCGATTGTCGTGGAGGGAACACAAGTAGCGCGGATGGAGCGAAGCGCGATCCGGAGCTACCATCCGTTGTGTTGCCCGACGGGCAAAACGCACAAATAACGGGTCAATCCGCCCAAGCGAAAATATTCCACTTTACCGAAATTCGGCTTTGGCGTAGTCATGCGCCACCTCATCCCTGTCAGAGGGGCGTATCGCGATCGTCACGAAACGCGGGATGAGCTGCGGTGGACGCAGGCAGCATCGGCGCGAAGGGCATCGTAGGGCGGGCAACCGTGAGCGAAGGCGTCGCGCGCACGACCGGTGCTATCAGCGTACGGCAAAACCGTGTCGTCCCCCGGGGAGAACACGGCATAAGCCGTCAAACCACTGCGCAGGGAAGGCCGTGTGTTGGGCTTCACCTGTATGCCGCTGTGCAGCCTCTTGTAGCGCAACCTTCGCACAGTGGACCGTGGGTGCCTGCCGGCACCCGGTCTTCCCTGCGCCCTTGACAATTGGGGGCGGCGCCAAAAAGCAAACTCGGGCGAGATACGTCGCGAGACTGCAAACCTGTGTTTGCAGATGCGCAACATTGCGCGTGCGATGATGCCGCAGGAGATCGAGCAGGCCGCGGCCGTATTATGCCTCGCAGCCGCCGGATGTGGTGAAGGCGGTGGATTGATCATCTTCGTCATTGCGAGCGAAGCAAAGCAATCCAGAGTCTCTCCGCGGAGGGATTCTGGATTGCTTAGTAGCAAGTCCTCGCAATGACGGCGGAGGGAGTGTGCCCCATCGCAACCACTACGACGACGCCAGCTTCCGCCGGCCGTAGATCGCGTCCGCCCGCTTCTCGAACGCGATGGAAAATCGCGCGAATGCGGCGTCGAACATCGAACCCATCAGCAGCGCCAGCATGCGGCTCTTGAACTCGTAGGCGAGGAAGAAACCGACGTCGCACACGCCACTGCCCTCTTCTTGGCCTTTGGGCTCGAACGTCCAGCGGTTTTCCAGATTGCTGAAGGGACCTTGCAGATATTCGACCAGGATCTTCAAATTGGCACGGTCGAGCGTCACGCGGCTGGTGAAGGATTCCTTGACCAGCTTGAACGACACCGTCATGTCCGCGACCAGCACCTCGGTGCCGTCGGGTTTCGCCATGCGCTGACGGACCTTCAGCGTGCTGCACAGCGGCACGAATTCCGGGTAGCGCTCGACATCGGCGACCAGATCAAACATCTCGGACGCGCTGTGATCGACACGGCGCTTGCTCGAAAATTTAGGCATGGCGATTCAGCGGGCCGTCGCGGCCCGCGCGGCCTTCAGTCTCGCAAAATTCTCGCCGGCATGGTGCGACGAACGGGTGAGCGGGCTCGCCGACACCATCAGGAAGCCCTTGGTGTAGGCGACCTTCTCGTAGGACGAAAACTCGTCCGGCGGCACATAGCGCATCACGGCGTGATGCTTGCGGGTCGGCTGCAGGTATTGCCCGATGGTCAGGAAATCGACGTCGGCGGAGCGCAGATCGTCCATCACCTGCTGCACCTCGTGGCGCTCCTCGCCGAGGCCGACCATGATGCCGGACTTGGTGAAGATGGTGGGATCGAGCTCCTTGACCCGCTGCAACAGCCGGATCGAATGGAAATAGCGCGCGCCCGGCCGCACCGTGAGATAGCACGACGGCACGGTCTCGAGATTGTGGTTGAACACGTCGGGCTTCGCCGCGACGACGACCTCGAGCGCGCCCTCCTTGCGCAGGAAGTCGGGCGTCAGGATCTCGATCGTGGTCGAGGAGCACGCGGCGCGGATCGCGCGGATGGTCCGGGCGAAATGCTCGGCGCCGCCATCAGTGAGATCGTCGCGGTCGACGGACGTGATGACCACATGGGCAAGGCCGAGCTTGGCCACAGCCTCGGCGACGTTCTGCGGTTCGGCCGCGTCGAGCGCGTTCGGCATGCCGGTCTTGACGTTGCAGAAGGCGCAGGCGCGGGTGCAGGTGTCACCCATGATCATGAAAGTCGCGTGCTTCTTGTCCCAGCACTCGCCGATATTCGGGCAGCCCGCCTCCTCGCACACCGTGTGCAGGCCGTTGGCGCGCACGATGTTGCGGGTGTCGGCATAGCCGCGGGTGTTGGGCGCGCGCACGCGGATCCAGTCCGGCTTCGGCGGCGAAGCGGAATCGGGGCGGTTCACCTTTTCGGGATGACGCGGGCGCAGCGGGTTCGAGATGGTATCGACAATAACGACCATGGGGTGTCCGGTCTGTTCAGGTCCTACCTAGTCGGTCTCGCCACGCATCGCAACCCGGCTCGCCCTGCTTCAGGGAACATGGCAGATATGGGCAATATCCTGCTCTGTTCTCTGGCGATTCTCACCTCGAATGGCTCCAGTCTCGAAGACCTCTATTCCCCGGCTCGGCAAAGCCTTGAAGCGTGCCTTTTTCGCGCGCAACGTCCACGAGGTCGCGCACGACCTGATCGGTGCGACCATGCTGGTCGACGGCGTCGGCGGCCTCATTGTCGAAGTCGAGGCCTATCATCATACCGAGCCGGCGGCGCACTCCTACAACGGCCCGACGCCGCGGAACCAGGTGATGTTCGGCCCGCCCGGCTTTGCCTATGTCTACCGCTCCTACGGCATCCATTGGTGCGTGAACTTCGTCTGTGAGGAAGAAGGCTCGGCCAGCGCCGTCCTGATCCGCGCGCTGGAGCCGACGCATGGCATCGCCGCGATGCGTCGCCGCCGCCATGCGGTCGATCTGCAGACCTTGTGCTCGGGCCCGGGCAAGCTGACCGAAGCGCTCGGCATCACCATCGCGCACAATGCCCTGCCGCTGGACCGTCCGCCGATCGCGCTGCATGCGCGGACGGAGGATTTGGAGGTGGTGGCCGGAATCCGGATCGGCATCACCAAGGCCGTCGAGCTGCCCTGGCGCTATGGCGTCAAGGGCTCGAAATTCCTCAGCAAGCCGTTTCCGAAGTCGGCCTAAGAGGCCAGCTTCAGCCGCTCCAGCGCCTCCAGCAGCTTGGCCTTGCGGGCGAGTGCGGCCTCACGCTTCTCGCGCTCCTCCTCGACGACCTCCTCGGCCGCGTTGGCGACGAATTTCTCGTTCGCCAGCTTGGACTCGGCGCGCTTGACGTCGGCGTCGGCCTTCCCGATCTCCTTGTCGAGGCGCGTGCGCTCGGCGGCGACGTCGATCACGCCCTTCAGCGGCAGCGCAGCCACCTCGCCGCGCACCAGAAGCTGGACCGCGCCGTCGGGCGCACGGTCGGCGAAGGATATGTCCGACAGCCGCGCCATGCGCTTGATGACGTCGCTCCAGCGCGGCGCGCGCTGCTTCGTCTCGGCCGAGGCGCCCGCGAGCACCAGCGCCGTCAGCGTTGCCGGCGGAATGTTCATCTCGGCGCGCACCGAACGGATCTGCGTGACGAGGTCGATCACCCAGCCGATCTCAGCCTCGGCCGCGGGATCGGTGAAGTCGGCATGGTCGAAGATCGGCAGCACCCAAGCCGGCGAGACGAACGCGTCAGTCGTGCCCGTCGTCGCCGCGAGCATCGCAAGCTGCTCCGGCGACGGTGCGGACGGCTTCAGCGGCCACGGTGCCAGCGCGAGCAGACCGTCGCGCTTGGCCGTGACCTCCCACAGCTCCTCGGTGATGAAGGGCATGAAGGGGTGCAGCAGTTTCAGGATTTCGTCGCGCGCCCAGGCCACCATGGCGCGGGTCTCGGCCTTGGCAGGGCTGTCCGGACCGAGCAGCACGGGTTTTGCGAGCTCGACATACCAGTCGCAATAGACGTTCCAGACGAAGCGGTAGATGCTGCCTGCGGCATCGTTGAAGCGATAAGCCTCGATCGCCTCGGTCACCTCCCGCGTGGTGTGCGCGCTCTCATGCGCGATCCAGCGGTTCAGCGTCTCCTTCGCCTTCGCGGGCTCGAATCCTTCGGGCACGACGCAATGGTTCATCTCCGCGAAGCGGGACGCATTCCAGAGCTTGGTCGCGAAATTGCGATAGCCCTCGACACGGCTGGTGGCGAGCTTGATGTCGCGCCCCTGCGCCGCCATCGCGGCCAGCGTGAAGCGCAGCGCGTCCGCGCCATATTCGTCGATCAGGTTGAGCGGATCGATGACGTTGCCTTTCGACTTCGACATCTTGGCGCCCTTCTCGTCGCGGACGAGGGCGTGGATGTAGATCGTCGAGAACGGCACCTCCTTCATGAAGTGCAGGCCCATCATCATCATGCGGGCGACCCAGAAGAAGATGATGTCGAAGCCGGTCACCAGCGCGTTGGTCGGGTAGTAGCGCTGCACCTCCGGCGCGTCTTCGGGCCAGCCGAGGGTCGAGAACGGCCACAGCGCCGAGGAGAACCAGGTGTCGAGCACGTCCTCGTCGCGGGTGATGAAGCCTTCGCGCTTGTTGCGGTCGAGCGCCATCTCGCGGCCCTGCTCGACCGTGATGACTTCCTGCTCGACGTAATAGCCGAGGGCGTGGCTGACGGCCTCCTCCTCCGTCTCGGCGACGAACACCTTGCCATCAGGACCGTACCAGGCCGGGATCTGGTGACCCCACCAGAGCTGGCGCGAGATGCACCAGGGCTGGATGTTCTCCATCCACTCGAAATAGGTCTTGTCCCAGTTCTTCGGCACGAAGGTGGTTTCGCCCGAACGCACCGCGGCGATCGCGGGCTTCGCCAGCGTCTTGGCGTCGACATACCATTGGTCGGTGAGATAGGGCTCGATCACCGTGCCGGAGCGGTCGCCATGCGGCACCATGTTGGTGTGCGGCTCGATCCGCTCGACGAAGCCGAACGATTCCAGCCGCTCGACGATGCGCTTGCGCGCAGCGAAGCGGTCGAGCTTGTTGAACTCCTCGGCGAACTGCGAGGCACCTTCCGGCAGGTCGCGCAGATAATCCTCGTTGTCGAGGAGATCGAGGCAACCTTCCCTGTCGATGACGCTGATCCGGCCCAGGCCATGGCGATTGCCGACTTCGAAGTCGTTGAAGTCGTGCGCCGGTGTCACCTTGACCGCGCCCGAGCCCTTCTCCGGATCGGAATAGTCGTCGGCGACGATCTGGATCTTGCGGCCGACCAGCGGCAGGATCACGTTCTTGCCGACCAGCTTCTGATAGCGCTCGTCATCGGGATGCACGGCAACGCCGGTATCGCCGAGCATGGTCTCCGGGCGCGTGGTGGCAACGACGATGAAGCTCGAGGGATCGTCGGGGCTGAAAATCTTGCCCTCGATCGGATAGCGCAGGTACCAGAGGCTGCCCTTGACCTCGGTCTGCTGCACTTCGAGATCGGAGATCGCGGTGAGCAGCTTGGTGTCCCAGTTCACCAGCCGCTTGTCCTTGTAGATCAGGCCGTCGCGGTGCAGCTCGACGAACACCTTGACGACGGCCTTGGACAGGCCCTCGTCCATGGTGAAGCGCTCGCGCGACCAGTCGCAGGAGGCGCCGAGCCGCTTGAGCTGGTTGATGATGGTGTCGCCGCTCTCGGCCTTCCACTGCCAGACCCGCTCCAGAAACTTCTCGCGACCCATCTCGCGGCGTGCGGGCTGCTGGCGCTCCATCAGCTGCCGCTCGACCACCATCTGGGTGGCGATGCCGGCATGGTCGGTGCCGGGCTGCCACAGCACGTCGCGGCCGCGCATGCGCTCGAAGCGGCACAGGATGTCCTGGAGCGTGTTGTTGAGGGCGTGGCCCATGTGCAGCGAGCCCGTCACGTTCGGCGGCGGGATCACGATGGTAAAGGGCACGGCGTCGCGGCGGTCGGGGCGGCCGGCCTTGAAGGCAAGGCTGTCCTCCCACACGACGGACATGCGGGCTTCGATATCGGCGGGCTGGTAATTTTTCTCGATCATGGGGCTGCTAGAAAGCCGCGCGCGGGGTCCAAGTCAACGGAAAGGTCAAAGGAAAGCCAGGCGGCAACAAGGCTTTCCGGTCCGGTCGGGAGGCCGAATATGACGCACAAGCAGGGTTTTATGAGGGCTCTGCGGCCCGATCTACCTGCCGCCGCGCGATACCCGCTCGATTTCGGCCTTCACGATGCGTTCTACGAGGCCCGGCAAATTGTCGTCGAGCCAGGACTTCAGCATCGGACGCAGCATCTCCTTGACCAGATCCTCCAGCGTCCGCGCATTGCTGCTGAGGACCGTGTGGGCCAGGGAATTGAAGGCGGATTCGACCGCCGAGACCGTCGATTGTGCCAGGATCGGCTGTTGGGGCGGCAGCGGCGGCGCATCGAAGTCCACTGGCGCATAGGACGCCGGCGTCGGACGCGGCGGCGATTCGGCGAATTCGAGATCGTCGCGCGGCTCGACCTTGCGGAAGCTCGGCGGCGGCGGAGGCGGCGTCGGCTCCATCGCCATCTCGTCGGTCAATTCCAGCACGTCAGGCTCAGGTTCGGGAGCACGGATTTCCGGCGCAGGCGTGGCCGTGTCGAGCCCCGCCAGCAGCGCGTCGATATCGTCCTGATTGTTGGATGCATCCGCCTCAGGTGCGGGGGGCGGCGGCGGTGCCTGCTTTGCGGCCGGAGGTGGTGCGGGCTTCTCGGCGGCCGGTTTGGCCGGCGCGACCTTGGATGGCGGAATGTCGTTGATCGCCTGCGGCTTCGGCGGCGCGGCGGGGGCGGCAGCTTTCTCGGGCTTGGCGGCCTCAGCCGGCGGCGGCTTGGCCTCATCGTCGGCAATGATGCGCCGGATCGAGGCCAGAATCTCCTCCATCGAGGGTTCTGTGACCTTTGCAGGCTGCGTCATCTCCGACTCCACATCCTCAACGCCCTCGCATGCGTTATTTTACACCAAGCACGCCAGGATTGGCCGGTTCCGGACTGGTGGCCCGACATTTTCGTCGTGACAGCCAGACTTGTCCCCAGATCACGGCTCAACGTACGGCCGTGCGCCCTACCCCCGGCCCCGAGCTTTACGCAAACGACATCAGATGCGGGGCGAATCGACCCGCAACTTCTTGGCAAGGCTATGTCAGGGAATTTGACGATTGCAAGCAAAGCGCCGGTCGGCCTCGATTATTCGCGAGGCCGACCTGATCGCTACGGGAATCAGCGCCCGTCAGGCGTGCGCACGCCGGCCCAGCTGTCGCGAACCTGCTGGTAGTGCACGCTGGGATCATAGACCGTGGTCGCAAGGCCAAGCACCTGCGGCGCGAGACGACCGACCGCGTTGAGCACCGAATAGGACGCAACCACGCGGTCATGCTGGGCAGTGACGAGCGCAACGCGCGCGTTCACCAGCGCCTGCTGCGCATTGAGCACGTCGAGGGTCGTGCGCTGCCCGGCCTTGGCCTCTTCACGCACGCCGTTCAGTGCAATCTCGGACGCCGTGACCTGCGCCTGCGCGGACTGCACCTGCGCCTTGCCGGCTTCCAGCTGGCCCCAGGCCTGCACAACGTTGGCGCGGGTCTGATCGCGGGTGGTTTCGAGATTCAATCGCTGCTGCGCCAGATTCTCTTTCGATTGGCGGATGAGCGAATATTCTACACCGCCCTGATAGATCGGCACAGCGACTGTCGCGAGGGCGGACGCGGAACTCGTTCGGAAGATCGTCAGCTGCTGCTGGTAGGCTGTGCTGGCAGTAGCCGCGACCGTGACCGTCGGCAGCAGCGCGCCCTCGCTGATCTTGACCTGGAGATAGTTGACGTCGATGCCGTACATCGCCGCCGTGACGCTGGGGTTCTCCACCAGGCTGAGACTGACCGCAGAGGGAAGCGTCCGCGGCAGGAAGCGGTCGACCGGCGACCCCGGGGCGAGGGCTACCGGCTCATTGCCGATGATGCGGCGGAAGTTTGCGCGCGTGGTGGTCAGATTCGATTCGGCGGTGAGCTCCTGCGTCTTGCCGGCTGCCAGCTGCGCCTCGGATTGGGCGACGTCAGTGCGGGTCACCTCCCCGACGTTGAAGCGGTCTCGTGTCTGCTTGAGGGTCTGCTCGAGCACGCGCACGTTGCTGCGTTGAACTTCCAACGTCGCCGAATCACGCAAATAATCCATGTAGACGGTTGCGCCCTGCAGCAGGACCGTCTGCTCGAGCACACGCAACGCCTCGCGCGACCCCGAGACCTGGCTCTCCGCCGCGCGCGTCCTGTTGGCGGTCTGATTGCCGTTGTAGAGCGTCTGGCTGACGGTCAGGCTGGCGCTGTTGGGCTGAAGCAAACCGGAGATCGACTTGGGGGTGGGGGGGACGACGTTCTGCGTCGCCTGGACGTCCTGATATTGATACCCGGTGCCGAGGGTCACATTGACCTTGGGGCGGTAGCCCGACAGCGCCTGCGGCACGTTCTCGTCGGTCGAGCGCGCCTGGGCGCGCTGCGCGTTGAGCTGCGGGTTGTTCTGATAGGCGCGCACCAGCGCGGCCTCGATCGTATCCGCCAAGGCAGGCGTCGGCCCGGCAAGCGCCAGCAGCAGGACCGAAACCGCTGCTCCGGTGAAGAGCTTCACCCCATGCATCCCAAAAATTCCGTTCATTCTAACGCCCGGCTCGTGCCCGCGAGCTGGGTTCCCGTCTACGAGTGGAGTCGTTGCCCCGTCGCAACATAGGACGCGGTCAAGCGCGACGGAACTACCTGAGGGTGGTTCTCGGTGGAAACTCTTCACGTGCAGCATCCCGGCCACACTTCTGATTCAGAATGGGATTTTAACGGGCCAAAGCGGCTATCGGGCCGTCAGAACACGAAGGCGGCGGCCCGTTCCAGCCCCGGAAGGACCGGGGCCGCGGCATCGAACAGCGCCCGATGGCCGAATTCACCGTGGCTATGGGTCACCATCATGGCTCGCGGCGGCCTGGATTCGGCCGAGACCCCCACCAGGCGCCCACCCTCCTTGAGCTGCCCGAGCAGCCCCGCCGGCGTCACCTCGGTGGCGCCGTTGAGGACGATCACATCATAGGGAGCAGCAGCGGCATCACCCTCGCTGCAGGCCGCGGCCTTGCAGGCAACGTTGGCAAGCCCGAGGGCGGCGCAGGCGTCCTTGGCCTTCGCGGCCAAGGCCGAATCGCATTCCGTCGCGGTGACCTGGCGCGCGAGCTTGGCGGTCAGCGCAGCGAGATAGCCCGTGGCGCAGCCGACGACCAGCACGTTGTCACCCTCGCCGATTTCGGCGGCCTGGAGCAGCTTGCCGGTCAGCTGCGGCTTGATCAGGAACCGCTTGGCGGTGCCTTCGCTCACGTCGAGATCGAGGTCGAGATACGCCAACGCCTGCCTGCCGGCCGGCACGAAGGCCTCGCGCGGAACCATCAGCATGGCGTCGAGAACACGACGGTCAGTGACGTCATTGGTGCGCACCTGGCCATCGACCATTTTTAGGCGCGCGGTCGAGAAACCGGACATTTGCGGACCCTGCAAGGCGGACGATGCCGCGGACGAAAGTTGGCCGCATCTTTGGAACATGCCCGGCGAAAACGCAACACGGCATGGCCCCCGAGGATCGGGGCCTTCCGTCACTCTCTGCGTCGAGGGCGAGGCTTATTCGATCGTGACCGCGAGGCGGCCGATCAGTGCGGCGACTTCATCCAGCCGTGCCGAATCGTGTGTCTCGACCGCACGCGCCAGACAGGCGAGGCATTCATCGTCGCTGAGCTCGGGAACGTCTGCCGGCAGAATCGAGGGGGCCGTTTCGGAACGGTGGACCTGGACGTCTGGCATGGGAATCAGCTCCGTAAAAATCCGGCACCGGCGAAGCTCGATTCGAATTGAGTCGATTTGGCGCCGCTCCCGTGGCGCGACGGGGCCATCGCGCACCAACGGGTGAATGTGATTCCACGCGGAGATCGGCAAGCATTGTTCAGAGATCGCCGCAACGAGATCGTGCATCACGCGAAGGCGCGGGCATAACTCATTGAATTTGCGATGGAATGGCTCCCCGGGCAGGATTCGAACCTGCGACCATCCGATTAACAGTCGGATGCTCTACCGCTGAGCTACCGAGGAAAAGGGCGAACCCGTCGTTCGCGCGCGGCTGCGTATAACAAAGCCGCTTGCGCTTGCAAAGGACGAAT
The DNA here is from genome assembly GCF_029846695.2 of Bradyrhizobium nivariense. Classification (NCBI taxonomy): domain Bacteria; kingdom Pseudomonadati; phylum Pseudomonadota; class Alphaproteobacteria; order Hyphomicrobiales; family Nitrobacteraceae; genus Bradyrhizobium; species Bradyrhizobium nivariense. The sequence continues at coordinate 89,821 of NZ_JARWCR020000020.1, forward strand.
TCGCTATCGGCACATTGCGGCGAGGAAGGGCTCGGGGCCCCTCCGGCCACGTCAGGTCAAGTTACTCGGCGACGAACGAGGTGGTCTTGGTGCCGGAATCGTAGCGCAGCCGAAGCGCGGTGAACTTGCAGAGGTTGACGTTCTTCCAGAGCACGGTCTCGTCATAGTTCTGCCAGTCGACGCGGATGTTCCAGACACATCCCTCGTCGTCATCGTCGAACTCGACATAGGTGCTCGCCTGGTTCTGCAAAACCTTGTCGAGCTCGTTGTCCCATTCGTCCATGCCATCGTCCGGGGCGTTGAAGCCCAGGAACTTGATGGCGTAGCCGGTCTCGTTGACGACGGTGACGTTGCGGGCGTCAGCCGCGAACGACGGCGCGGCGGCAATCGAAAGACCGACCGCGATCAGTGCAGACAGAAAATACTTCATACAAAATTCCCCCGATCGAAACAGGCTCCGGCGCCTGACGTCGATCGGCGCAGGCGCAGCGGCAACCAATGGCGTTGCCTTGAAGGATTCGTCCGGAGCGTAATCGAAAGGTTCAAGACACGATCCATCCGCGGCTCCGGCTCGTTGCGCGACGCGAGACGCACAACGAGCCAGTTCTTATCGATTCGTATTCTCCGCAGCAATGAACGGGGGTTCATAGCTCCGCGCCGTTTGTTGTCTCCAGAGCGGGCACAGCTGCGCTAAAGCATGATCCGGAAAAGTGCGAAGCGGTTTTCCGAAAAGATCATGCTCAAACAACAACCTAAAGCGCGATGATGATTCATCCTCATCTCATCGCGCTTTAGGAATGACGGAGTTTGACGCAACAGCTTTCTTCACAACTCGAATCTCAACGCGCAGACGCACCTCCGCATCCTCGCGACGAGTCTCGCCCGAGCTTTGCTTTTTTGGCGCCGCCCCCAGATGTCAGGGCGCAGGGAAGACCGGGTGCCGGCTGGCACCCGCGGTCCACTGTGCGAAGGTTGCGCTACAAGAGGCTGCACAGCGGCATACAGGTGAAGCCCAACACACGGCCTTCCCTGCGCAGGGGTTTGACGGCTTATGCCGTGTTCTCCCCGGGGAGCGATGCACTATTGCCCCCGTCGCCTTGCGGATGGCTGATGCGCGAGCCCGGTCGGGCAGCCCACATCACCACAAGACTTGGCGCACAGACCCCGGGCGCCAGGACCACACGATTTTGCCGTACGCTGATAGCACCGGTCGTGTGCGCGACGCCTTCGCTCACGGTTGCCCGCCCTGCGAAGCCGTTCGCGCCGGTGTGGCCCAGCGTCCGCCGCCGTCCGGCCCGCGTTTCGTGACGATCGCGATACGCCCCTCTGACAGGGATGAGGTGGCGCATGACTACGCCAAAGCCGAATTTCGGTAAAGTGGAATATTTTCGCTTGGGCGGATTGACCCGCTATTTGTGTGTTTTGCCCGTCGGGAACGCAAGGGATTGTAACATCGCCTCATGGTCGCCGGCACACCAGGTCGATCTCGATCAGCGCGTCATAGGCTAAGCCCGTGACACCGACGCAGGTGCGGGCCGGCAGACGGCCGGGCGCAAAGAACGCGCGGTAAGTCTCATTCATCGCGGTGTAGTCTTCCTTGAAGCGCGTGAGGTAGATCCGCGCCATCACGACGTGTTCCAGGCCGATATCGAGGCCGGCAAGCACCACCTTCAAATTCTCCATCACCGCGCGGGTCTGCGCGACGATGCCGTCGGGTAAGACGCCCGGCGTTTGCGGCGTGTCCGGCATCTGGCCGGTGACGAAGACAAAACCGTCGGTCTCGACAGCGTGGCTGAAGGGCGCGACCGGCGTCGGTCCTCCGCTGATCATGTGGAATTTCACTGGGGTTTCCTCGTTGCGGCGCGTCTTTTAAGGGAAGGCCTGTCTAGGGGAAGGCTTGTCTAAGGCAAGGCTTGTCTAAGGGAAGGCTTGGAACAGGCGCTTGCTGATGATCGCGTGCACGCCCCAGTTGCCGTCGACCACCTGCGTGACGCCGAAATCGACGGCGGCCGACATCAGCGCGATCGCCTCGTCCTCGCTGAGACCCTTCACGTTCATCAGGAAGCGCCGCATCTTGCGGAACGCATCTTTCATGGCGAGGTCGAGCGAGGACTTTGCGTAGACCTCGCTCTGGCCCTGCGCGCCGAACTCGGCGAGGTAGTTGGGATGGCTGAAGCCGGTCAGCACCCAGTCGGTCGCGGTCTCGATCAGGGGATAGCTGAGATCGGCGAAGGGCTGGCCAGCAAGGTCGGCCTTCTTGTGCAGGATCACCTCGAACGTTCCGGTCATTGAGCATTCAATCGCGGTGCCGCTCAATTCGCCATCGCCCTGCGTGGCATGGGGATCGCCGACCGAGAGCAATGCGCCGGGGACGGAGACCGGAAGATAGACGGACGCCCCCTTCCCCAAGCGCCAATTGTCGAGATTGCCGCCGAAATAGGATGGCGGCACGGAGTCGATGAAATCGACCTCGCGCGGCGCCACCGCGATCACGCCGAAATGCGGGCGCAAGGGAATGCGGATGCCGTCGAGCACGGCGTGGCGGCGTTTCACACTGCCGGGCGCGACGGGAACGCCGGGATAATCGTAAGTGGAATGCACGACGCCAAACGGGTCGGTCTGCGGCTCCCAGCGGTAGGAATACAGCGCGCGGGCGTGCGGCGCATCGGTGTCGTCGAAGATCTCGTAGATCGTCACGACCTCGCGCGGCTTCGGCCCTGAAAGGAATTCGTCGTAATGATAGCCCCACCAGGCCGCGACCGAGGAGCCGAACACGCGCCCTGAATGTTTCGGATGACGACTTGCGCGCGGTACGATGTCGAGGATCCGCACTTCCAGCACGTCGCCGGGCTGGGCGTCCTTCACCGCCACGGGCCCCGTGCAGATGTGCACGCCAAAGCCTTCCCCGGCGCCGCGACCGAATACGCTGGCATCCATCGGACCCGCGCCGCGGCGATCTACGTTCTTCCTCGCCTTGGTCCAGCCGAATACGTTTTCGGCGGCGGCATCGCCCGCGATCATCAACTCGGGATCGTCGGAGGCGTGCTGCGTCAGCGTTTCGATGGTGATGGTATCGCCCGAGGTGATCTCGAGCTGCGGCTGTAACGAGCGGCTGAAATAGCCCCAATGAACACGGTTGGCTTCGATCGGAAGATGATGATGCTTGCGTTCGGCCGTTCTCGGCTGATCGATGTCGGTCCGGGCAAGATTGCTGCGCGCCTCCGCACTCGCCTGGTGCACGCGAAGCTGCGCCAGCGCATCCTGCGGCCAGCCGCGCTGACCGGTTATCCCATGCTGCGTCGTCGCCCGCTCCGCCTCCTGCTGGCGAAACTCGCGCGGCGGCAGTCCGAAGCGATGGCGGAAGGCGCGGCTGAAATGCGCGGAATCGCCAAAACCATAGGCGTAGGCGATTTCCGAGATCGAGCGGTGCGCCTCGGACGGATTGGACAGATCGGCCCATGCGCGCTGGAGCCGCCGCTCGCGAACGTAGTGAGTAAAGTTGTCGCCGACAGTCTCGAACAGCTTTTGCAGATAGCGCTCGGAAATTCCTTCGGCCTGCGCGACGCGCGCCGGCACCAGTTCGGGATCGTCGAGGCGGCGTTCGATGGTCTGGCAGATCCGGTGCAGGAGTGCTGACTGCGTCGCGCTCGATCCGGCGTCGGACGTCGAAGCCGCCAGTTGATGAGCGAGTGTCAGCAGGAGATCGACCAGCGACTGCGCGACCGCATTCCATTCGGCATCGCCCAGCGTATCGAGCGTGCGCGCGGTCGCGTCCATCAAGCGCGCGAAGACGTCGGCAAAGCCGCTGGCCGGAACGACCCGGGGTTCGCCGAGCCGCGGCCTGCCCGAGAGCCGGCCGTGCAGCGCCTCCGACGTCACCGACAGCACGATGGCGCGCATGTCACGCTGGAACACGATGCTCCAGTCCCCGCTCCGCGGCAGCAGCACGAGATGGCCGACCGGAACGATGCGATGGCCGCCGGCGCTCTTGAGCACCATGCCGTCTTCGACCGGCATCAGCGCAATCGGCAGGTCTTCATTGGCTTGCGAGAGCGGACCGATGGTCTGGGCGCCGGCTGCCATGCGCGTCAGCGCGACGCCCGCGGCGTGGCGATGCGACGCCGTTGCGTGCCCGTCGAGGAAGGAATGGCCGGTCGCCGGCTGCAGGCCGACCACGGCCAGCACGTCCCGCCAGGCTTCCGGGCGGTCGTCTTGCGCGTAGGACTCGCTCGTGAAGGGACGGAAGCTCATCGGATCCACCCAGATTGCAGTGGATCGAAGCAACCTCTGTGCCAGACGCGCGCGGTCGTCCGTCGCAGCGACGGAGCGCAGATGAGGTTCGCTGGTCACGTGCTCATCCCGAAAACAGGCTGGGAATCAACGCATAATGCCTAAAAGTGCTCGGCCTTCATGGTTCGAGACGCGCCGTAAGGCGGCGCTCCTCACCATGAGGGTCTAAGATTTCGCCACTCCCCAAGACCTCATCCTGAGGAGCCCGCCAAGGCGGGCGTCTCGAAGGATGGACCGCAGCGAACCTCCCTCATCTCAACGCCCATTAGTCGCACCGGAAGATGTTCTTGCGGATCGTGCCGTGGACGCCCCAATTGGCGTCGACCACCTGGGTGACGCCAAAATCGGCGCCGACCGACAGCAGCGAGATCGCCTCGTCTTCGCTGAGGCCGTGCACGGTCATCAGAAATCGCCGGAGTTTTCTGAACGCATCGCGCATCGCACGGTCGAGGCTCGAGTGATTGGCAATCTCGGTTTGCGCGTCGGCGCCGAGCGCCGCGAGATAGTTCGGATAGGTGAAGCCGTAGAACGACCACGCCTGATCGGTCTCCAGCATCGGATGATCGAGGCCTTCGAGGCTGGTGCCGGCGAGATCGGCCTTCTTGTGCAGGATGAACTCGAAATCGCCGGTCAGCGAGGTCTCGATCGCGGTGCCGCCAAGCTCGCTGTCGCCTTGCGCGGCGTGGGGATCGCCGACCGAGAAATACGCGCCGGGGACCGCGACCGGATAGAACATCCGCGCGCCCTTGCCGATGCGCCAGTCGTCGATGTTGCCGCCGGTATAGCTCGGCGGGATCGAGCTGACGAAATCGGCTTCCGACGGTGCGAGCCCCATGGTGCCGAAATGCAGCCGTGCCGGCACCTTGACGCCTGCGAGGATGTTCTCGCGCTTCTTGATGGTGGCGTGATCGACGCGCACGCCGGGATAATCGATGGTCGGATGCACGATGCCGTCAGGGTCGGTCTGCGGCGTCCAGACGTAGTTGTAGACCGCCTTGGCGAAGGGCTCGCCGGAGGTGTCGAGCTCGAAGATGGTGACGACCTCGCGCGGCTTCGGCTCCTCGATCAGATCGTGATAGTGGAAGCCCCAGTTGGCGGCGACGTTGGAGCCGAAGCAGCGCCCGGCATGGCACGCGCTGCAGCTCGGCCGTGGCCGGACGTCGAGAATGCGCACTTCGAGGATATCGCCGGGCTCGGCGCCTTCGATTGCAACCGGTCCGGTGAGGAGATGCACGCCGATCCCCTCGCCTGCGCCGCGGATGAACGGGCCTTCCGTCGGGCCCGAGCCTCGGCGCGCGACTGCCTTGTGCTCCCGCGTCCACTGGAACACGCTCTCGGCGCCGGGATCGCCCTGGATCATGCGCTCGTAATCGTCATTGGCGTGATGGGTCAGCGTCTCGATGGTGGCGCGATCGCCCGAGCGCAGCGTCAGGGCCGGCGCGACCTCCTTGGAGAAATAGCCCCAGTGGACGGTTCTCGGCGAAACCGGCAGTGTGAAATGCTTCATGACGTGGTCTCTTCTGACGTGGTCTCTTCAGACTTGGTCTCTTCAGACTTGGCCTCTTCGGGGAACGCGGTTGCGACGCTGGACGGCAGGCTCATCGCACCGCCTCCGGAACTTTGTCGGCTTCCATCACGCTGAGGAAACGCGCGGTCAGCGGATTGCGCGGGTTGCAGAGAACCTCATGCGCCGGCCCTTCCTCGATGATCGTGCCGCCGCTCAGGAACGCGACACGGTCGGCGACCTCGTCGGCGAAGCGGATCTGGTGCGTCGAGATGATCATGGTGAGCCCGTCGTCGATGGCGAGCCGCCGGATTACCTCCAGCACCTCGCTGACGAGCTCGGGATCGAGCGCCGAGGTCGGCTCGTCCAGCAGCAGCACGCTGGGGTTCGGTGCAAGGGCCCGCGCGATGGCGACGCGCTGCTGCTGGCCGCCGGAGAGATGCCGCGGCAGCGCGTCGGCGCGGTGCGACAGCCCGACCCGGTCGAGCAGCTCTGTGGCGCGGCGATCGGCATCGATGCGGGTCATGCCGTGCACCCAGCGCAAGGGCCCCGCGATGTTTTCCTTCGCCGAGAGATGGGCGAACAAATTGAACTGCTGGAACACCATGCCGACGCCCACGCTTGCCCGCTCATTGGCGATCGCGCGTGGCGGCAGCAGCTTGCCGTCGTCGTCAAAGCCGAGGCGGCGGCCGCCGACGCGCACCGTGCCTCCGTCCCAGCTTTCGAGATGATTGAGGCAGCGGAGCAGCGTGCTCTTGCCGGAGCCGCTGGGCCCGAGCAGCGCGACGACCTCGCCGACGCGCACGGTGAGATCGAGGCCGCCGAGCACTTTTTGCGCACCGTAGCTCTTGGTGAGATCCTTGGCCTCAACCGCGATGTTGTTGCGCGCGATCGTCGCCGCGCGCCGGGTGCGCTCCTCGCGGGTCAAGGCCAGCGGCGGCGTCTCGGCAAGCTGCTCCGCCTCTACCGGCTCGGGATCAACAGCGGTCGCCTCGGCAAGCTCGAGCTTGGTGGCAAGATCGACCCGGCGCCAGGGCAGATAGTCGGCGAGCTTGCGCTCGCGGCCCTTCTTACGATCCTTGGCTCGGTCGAGATCGAGCAACCATTCGACGAAAAGCTGGATGATGCTGATGGCAAAGGTCAGCACCAGGTACAGCAAGCCCGAGGCGAAGAAAATCGAGAAGAAGTCGAAGGTCGAGGACGCAAGCTGGGTCGAGCGCAGGGTCAGCTCCTGGACCGCGACCACGGAGGCGAGCGACGAATTCTTCAGCGCACTCACGGCCTCGTTGCCGAAGGCCGGGATCATGGTGCGGATCGCCTGCGGCGCGATCACCCGCCACATCAGGACCCGGGGCGTCATGCCGAGCGCCTGGCCGGCCGTCACCTGCCCGCGATCGACGCCGAGCACTCCAGCACGCAGCATCTCGGCGATGAACGGCGCCTCGTTGCAGGCCAGCGCAAGGCCGGCGGCCAGCACCGCCGGCAGTTTGATGCCGATATGCGGCAACGCGTCGTAGGCGAACACCATTTGCAGGATCAGCGGCGTGCCGCGGAAGATCACGGTGTAGGCCCTGGCGATCGCCGCCAGCAGCCAGAAGCGGGAGAGCTGCATGCCGGCGAGGATCAATCCAAGGATCAATCCGCCGCCGAGCCCGAGGGCAGTCACCTCGAGGGTGAGCTCGATGCCCTCGAGCAGATACGGCATGCTCAGGTAATGGAGGAACAGCGACATCAATCGGCCGTCAGAATGTCAGGCTCCTTGAAGTTGTTCACGTCGAGCCCATGCTTCTTCAGAAGCTCCATATGCGTGCCGGCCTTCTGCACCTCGATCAGCGCGGCGAGCACGGCGTCGCGGAATTTCGGCTTGTCCTTGGGCACGGCGATGCCGACGGAATACGGGATCGTCACCGCGGTCGCCTTCTCCAGCTTGTCCGGATAGGCCTTGACCGCGCTGTCGACGGTGTTGACGTCGTTGACATAGGTGTCGGCTCGACCGGCAAGGATCGCCTGGATGCAGTTGGCGTTGTTGTCGTAGAGCTGGACGGTCGGCTCGGCCTTGCCGGCCTTCTTGCACTCGGGCATCAGCGCCTGGATCAGGGGCACCTCGACATAGCCGGTGTTTTCGGCGGCAGCGGCGCCGCACATCGACATGTTGATGCCGTTGATGCCCTTCGGATTGCCCTTGGCGACCAGCACGCCGTCGAACACTTTCGAATAGGTGATGAAGTCGGCGGCCTTGGCGCGCTCCTTGGTGGCGTAGATGTCGGAAATCACGATGTCGGCCTGGCCAGCGGCGAGCGTGGTCAGGAGTGCCGCGAACGTCACCGGCTTGTAGGTCAGCTTGAAGCCGAGGCATTCGCCGATGGCTTCGCCGAGATCGATGTCGAAGCCGATATATTTGCTGGGGTCCTTCGGGTCGATCGTCTCATAGCCCGGCGTGTGCGGGTTGATGGCGTTGACGAGGGTCTTGCCCTTCCAGTCCGGATATTTGTCCTGAAGCGCGGCGCAGGCCGCGGGCGCCGCAGCCTGCGCGCTCAGGGGCGCGGCTGCCAGCATGCCGAAGGCGACCGCGGCGCCGAGCGCGGCCTTGCGCCAAGGCCGCGTCGCACGCGCGATCCCCCGCGCCTGGGGCAATACCGGTCTCTTCATCGCCAGCTCCTTCGAATTGTCATGGCAATGGCCATGTTCCAGATCTCGGAAGCGAGCCTAGGAGGAGAGCGGACCGGAAAGCTTGTCCGCGGGCGTACAAAAAATTGGACGGAGGGAGCCCGTCATTTGGGCACGCGGCTGCACAAAAACTGTTCGTGCGTGAGGGATGTTCGCGGCACGCAATTCCGAATTCGGGAGAACCAAATGATCTTGCGCGACGCAGTGATCCGCACGATCAGGGAATCATTCGATAAGGTCATTTGACAGAGATATGACAATAGAAGGACGCATCTACGGGCGACATCCGAAGCACATCACCGCCGTCCACAGCCTGTCCGCAGCATACCCACAGTATATCCACAGGCCGACTATGCCGGATTCGCGAGCCCGCGCGAGCCACTTGCTGCGCACAAACCCACAGGCCCGGTATGTCAGCCGCCGGCCTGATCGAACACGGTGCGGCAAGCCTCACTCAAGCTTAGCCTGTTACGGCGCAGGCACGCTGTGATGGCGCGAACGTTGGGGATTTCGCTGGCGCAGAGGCGGTAGACGTCGGGGGTACAGGCCCGGCGCTGCTCGGGCGTTCCCTGCTGTGCATGGGCGGCGGAGGCAAACAGCGTCAGGAACAGCCCCACCGTCGAGGCGCGACGCGCCCGGCTTTTCACAGCCGCAAACCGCAAGAACCTCGCCTTCATGACCAGTCTCCCGTTCTGCCCTGCCCGCCCGGCCTGCACTGGCCGGCGTGCAAAGGGGTAGGAGAAATAAACAGCGGAAGATGTGATCTTCTTCACACCGAGGGCGTCTGGCAGGAACCTAAGGTCCCCAAGGGGATTTTCATGAATCGCTAACCAATCGGGACCCGATTGGCGGATCGTTAAAATGCGAACGATCGGCTCAATCGGGAAACAAACCGACTTTGCGACATTGCGCCATCCGCGGTCCGGAGGGTGTGATGAGCGAAGCCGAATTCAACTTGCTGCTGGATGCCGTCCAAGACGCCATGGTCCATGAAGATCTGGCGTTCGCGCCGGAGGAGGATTTCGTGCCCCGCTCGTGGACGTACTACGCGAAGCCCAAGGCCGCCAATGACAATGAGGGCGCCTGGCCCCTGCTGCCGTTTCCGGACGGCTGGTACGCGGCCTGCTGAGGCCAGTTTCACCGTGAGCTGATGCGCCCGCGCTCTGCGGGCGTTTTGCTAAATTATAGGCCCCGTGCCGAAAACCCGGCGCGGCCGCGATCAGGTCTCGACGCGCTCCTCGCCGTCCTGCCGCGCCCGGTCGGGTACGGCCGACGGAAAGATGCTGTCATAGATCGCACGGGCCTCGCGAATGAGGCGAGCCCGCTCCAACTCGGATTTCGGGACAAATCGGACGATTTCGCTCACGTGCTCTCCAGCGCTCGATCGCTCGGGGAATGCATCACTTCGCAGATGCGAAGACTATGCCAGCCGGCTGAACCGCGGGTTTCCGCCAAGCCCCGGGCAAACCCGGTGTGCGCTGCCAGCCGGCATCGCCTACGCGCGCCCGATGGCACCCGCTTCGCAATCGAATATTTGCTGAGATATCAGGAACTTGTGATGGAGGCCACGTCGGGACTCGAACCCGAGTAAACGGTTTTGCAGACCGGCGCGTAACCACTCCGCCACGTGGCCCCAACGAGGGCGGAGCAATATAGGGGATCAAGGGTTTAGGCAACCCCGACCGGGCGGCTAGGCCTTCGCGCCGCCGAGGTATCTCCCGAGAATCTCGTCGATCGTGCCGGCCGCCGCGATCCGTCCCTCCTCCAGCAGGATCGCACGGTTGCAGGTGCTCTTGATCAGATCGACGTCGTGCGAGGCGAGGACCAAAATGCCGGCGCGCGCGACGATCTCGTCGAGCCGCTGCCGCGCCTTCTTGCGGAATTGCTGGTCGCCGACGCCGATCCATTCGTCGAGCAGCACGATCTCGCCCTCGACGGCGGTTGCGACCGCAAAGATCAGGCGCAGCATCATGCCGCTGGAATAGGTGCGCAGCGGCATGTCGAGCCGATCGCCGAGCTCGGTGAATTCCGCGATGTCCGCGCGCCGGGCGTCGATCTCGGAGCGCCGCGCGCCGATCACGAGACCGCGCCGCATGATGTTCTCGTAGCCGGTCGCTTCCTCGTCGAAGCCGGCCGAGAGATCGAACAGCGGCAGGCAGCGGCCGAGCACGCCCACGCTGCCCGCGGTCGGATGGTAGATGCCGGCGAGCACCCGCAGCAACGTGGTCTTGCCGGCGCCATTGGCGCCGATGATGGCGACGCGGTCGCCGGCACGGATGTCGAGGCTGACGTCGTTCAACGCGGAGACGATGTGGAGGACCGCTGTCTTCCGCCGCAGCGTCACGGCGCTGACGAACCGGCTGCGCAGCGAGCGGTCGCGGAACGACAGCACCGGAAATCTCACCGAGACGTTGCGCAGGACGATGTGAGCGGCGGTGCTCATGCGCGCTTCACAGCCAATACGCCAGGCGGTGGCGATATTTTGCGTAGCAACCGAGGGCGATGACGGCCACGACGGTCGCATAGACCAGTCCGAGCAGCCATTGCTCCGGATCGGTCGGCTGCGACAGCAGCGGCCTGCGCACGAGATCGAGCAGCGTCGCGAACGGGTTGGCGCGGATCAACCATTGGAACGCGGTGCCGCGCACGGTGTCCTCGGTCCAGATGATCGGCGTCAGGAAGAAGACGAATTGCAGGCCGCTGACGATCGCCGAGCCGATGTCACGAAACCGCGCGCAGAGCATGCCGAGCGTAACCGAGCCGCCGAGCAGCACGATAAGCAGGATCGCAAAGCCGGGCACCGCGAGCAGCATGCTTCCATGCAGCGGCCACGGCATCACGAGATAGAGCAGGACCACGATCACCAGATGATGCGCGAAGATGAGGACGTTGCGCGCGATCATCTGGAGCACATGCACGATCAGCGGCGCCGGCACCGCCTTGATCAAATGGCCTGACGCCACGAAGATGTTGGAACCTTCCTGAAGCGTCGTCGCGATCAGGGTCCAGACGATCAGGCCGACGGCGAAGGACGGCAGAAAGCTCGTGATGTCCTGCTTGAACAGTGCCGCATAAACCGTGCCGACGCTCGCAATCGTCGCCGCGAGTGTCAGCGTGATCCAGAGCGGGCCGATCACGGTACGCCGGTAGCGCAGCGAAATGTCCATCAGGGCGAGCGTGCCCCAACGATCGAACCGCGCCGCCTGGGCAAGGACCTCCTTCGCTGCAAGCTGAATTCGACGGCCCCTTCCGATTCCGGCGTTCCGATGGCGCGACAGGATAGCAGATCGCGGCCTGTTGGCCGATCGTCTCTATCCGCCCGCTCCGCGCGGGGCAATCAACCGTACGGATGATCTGGGCCGAAGTCAGGCTCGCTTGCCGCGCCGGACACCGCGCCGACGGTCCTTGACCACCGGTTTTGGCGCCAATTCCGGCATCTCCGCCTGCACTTCGCGATAGCGCGCCAGCATCCGCTCAAAGCTCGCATTCAGCGTCTCGGCGATGTCGGGACGCTTCTCAAGACTGGCCAAGATCGCCGCGGCGGCCTCGATGGTCGAGAGCCCGTCTTTCCGCGGCTCCTTGCGCAGGCGCCCGTAGCGCGAGGGGGCGGCCGGGTTCAGGATGACGCGCTGGCATTTCAGCATCCAGGGGTTGCGCCACCACAGTGCCTTGGCCTGGCTCCAGGTGCCGTCGAGCAGCACCACGCCTTCGAGCTTGCCCAGGATCGCACGCTGATTCTCGGCGATCTCGCCCTTGCGGTTCAGCGCCAATATCTCGCCCTCGGCGTCGAGATCGGCGGCGCGTGCCGATCCAAGATAGAGCACGGCCCAGTGAGAGGCGTTCTCGATCGGCTGCCCCAGCGCCTTGGACAGGCTCGGCCAGGACAGGCCGACCCGCACCGTGGCTCCGGCGAAATGCTTCGCAAGCAACCGTGCGGTGCCGAGCGCCCTGTCCTGCTCCTGCGGATGCTGCAGGATCAGGAGCCCAAGCCGGCTCTTTTCGATCGGCGTGACGCTGTCGCAGATGCACAGCGGCATCGGCTTCTGGCAGTGCGGGCATTCGGGGATCGGATCGGCCGGCGCGGCGGCGGTGGGGTTCGACATGGTTGCCGCTATACGCTTTGCACGGCGGTTCAACAACCCGCCTATTCAGCCGGCGCGGCCAGCGGGCGCGGCTCGGAGCGCCGGCGCAGCCGGTCGATCAGCAGGTAGATCACCGGCGTGGTGTAGAGCGTCAGGATCTGCGAGACGAACAGCCCGCCGATGATGGTGATGCCGAGCGGGCGGCGGAGCTCCGTGCCGGGCCCGGTCGCGACCACCAGCGGAATGCCGGCGAACAATGCCGCCATGGTCGTCATCAGGATCGGGCGGAAGCGCGCCTGGCAGGCCTCGAAGATCGCCTCCGCCGAAGACAGGCCGCGCTGGCGCTCGGCATCGAGCGCGAAATCCACCATCATGATGCCGTTCTTCTTGACGATGCCGATCAACAGGATGATGCCGACGAAGGCGATCACCGTCAGCGGCGTATTCGTGATCTGAAGCGCAAGAAGAGCGCCGAGCCCCGCCGAGGGCAGCGTCGAGATAATCGTCAGCGGATGGGCGAGGCTCTCATAGAGCACGCCGAGCACGATATACATCGCCACCAGCGCGCCGAGGATCAGGAGCGGCTGGCGACCGCTGGTCTTGGCGAAATCGCCGGCATTGCCGTCAAAACTGCCGCGGATGCCTTCCGGCATGTGCAGCTCCTCGACCGCGCGCTGGATGCTCTGCGTTGCGGCCTGGAGCGGTGCGTCCGGCAACAGGTTGAACGACACCGTGGTCGATGGGAACGACTGCGAATGATAGACCGCGAGCGCGGCGAGCCCCCGCGTCGCATGCACCACGGCGGACAGCGGCACCTGCGCGTCGCCCGCGCCGGCGACATAGATGCGATCGAGATTGGACGGGTCGACCTGGAATTTCGGGTCGATCTCCAGCACGGTCATGTACTGGTTGCGCTGGGTGTAGATGATCCCGATCTGCCGCTGCGAGAACGCGTTGTTCAAAGCGTTGTCGATGTCCTGGACGCGGACGCCGAGCGCCGAGGCCTTCTGGCGGTCGATGGACAAGGTCAGTTGAAGGCCGCCGGGATCGCGGTCGCTGGAGATGTCGGTGATGCCCTCGACGCTCTCCATGCGCTTGGCCACGATCGGCGCCCACTTCTGCAATAGGCCGAGGTCGGTGCTGGTCAGCGTGTACTGATAGTCGGAATCGCTCTGCCGTCCGCCGGCGCGCACGTCCTGGGCGGCGAACATGAAGAGACGGATGCCAGGCACGGGAAACAGGGCGCGCCTGAGACGGTCGATCACAACCTGCGTCGAGACGTGATCGCGCTCCTCCGGTGGCTTCAGGCTGATGAACATGGTGCCGCGGTTCGAGGTCGCAGCGCCCGGCCCGCCGCCCCCGCTGCCGACCGTCGAGCCGATGCCGGCCACGGCCGGATCCTGCATCACGATATCGGCGAGCCGCTGCTGCAGGCTCAGCATCGACTGGAACGAGATGTCGGCCGAGGCGCGGGTCGCGCCGATGACGAAGCCGGAATCGTCGGTCGGGAAATAGCCCTTGGGGATCTTGATGTAGAGCGTCACCGTAAGCGCAATGGTGGCGAAGAACACCAGCAAGGTCAGCAGCGGATATTCCAGCACGGTACGCAAGGTGCGGGTGTAGAAAGCGACGATGCGCGACAGCGAGCCTTCGATGATCCGGTCGAACAGGGTCGCCGTCCCGGACGTAGTCTGCCGGATGTAATGCGCGCAGATCATCGGCGTCACCGTGAGCGACACCAGTGTCGAGACCAGGATCGCGAAGGTCAGTGTCAGCGAGAACTCGCGCAGCAGCCGGCCGACGATGCCGTCCATGAAGATCAGCGGCGTGAAGGCCGCGATCAGCGACAGGCTGATCGACACCACGGTGAAGCCGATCTGCCGGGCCCCGTCCAACGCCGCCTGGAGCGGGCGCATGCCCTGCTCGAGATTGCGGTACATGTTCTCGATCATGACGATGGCATCGTCGACCACGAAGCCGACGGAGATCGCCAGCGCCATCAGCGACAGATTGTCGATCGAGAAGCCCGCGACCCACATGCCGGCGCAGGTTCCGGCCAGCGCCAGCGGCACGGAGATGCCGGCCGCGATCGTCGGCGTGAGCCGTCGCAGGAACACGAACACGACGACCATCACCAGAATGGCTGTCGCGAGCAAGGTCCACTGCATGTCGAGCACGCTGGCGCGGATCGTGCTGGTGCGGTCGACCAAAGTGGAAATATCGACGCCGGCCGGAATCCATTGCTTCAGCTCGGGGATCAGCGCCTTCACCCGGTCGACGGTGTCGATGACGTTGGCATCGCCCTGCTTGGTGATCTGGATCAGCACCGCCGGCTGCTTGTTGAACCAGGCGATGGAGCGGGCGTTACGGACGGAGTCCTCGATGTCGGCGACGTCGGAGAGCCGGACGAAATTGCCGTTCGAGCTTTTGATGACGATGTCGCGGAATTCTTTCGCCGTCCGCATCTGCTTGTTGAGCGACAGCGTCTCGCTCTGGCGCTCGCCGTTGAAGATGCCGACCGGACCGAGCGGGTTGGCGTTGATGATCGCGGTCCGCACGTCGTCGGTGGCGATGCCGGCATTCGACAGCGCGACGGGGTTGAGCTGCACCCGCACCGCCGGCTGATCGGCGCCGGAAACCGTGACGTCGCCGACGCCCGGCACCTGCGAGATGCGCTGCGCCAAAACCGTGTCGGCGACGTCGTAGATCGCGCTCGCCGACAGCGTCTTCGAGGTCAGGGCCAGCACGAACACGGGGGCGCCGGCCGTGTTGGCCTTGCGGAAGCGCGGCAGCGTCGGCAAATCGCTGGGCAGATCGACCAGCGACGCATTGATCGCCGCCTGCACGTCGCGGGCGGCCTTGTCGATGTTGCGGCCGATGTCGAACTGGAGCTGGATGTTGGTCGTGCCGAGCGACGACGTCGAGGTGATCTGGTTGATGCCCGCGATCTCGCCGAGCCGCCGCTCCAGCGGCGAGGCAACCGTCGCGGCCATCACGGAGGGGTCGGCGCCCGGACGGCTGGCCGAGACGAAGATGGCGGGGAAGTCGACGTTCGGGACCGAGGCGACGGGAAGGAACTCGTAGGCGACGACACCCAGCAGGAACAACCCGATCGACAGCAGCGTGGTCGCGACCGGGCGGCGGATGAAGGGCTCCGAGATCGATGCCATCACTGCATCCCCTCGGTCGCGCCCGCGACAGGCGGCCCGCCGGACTCCGCCGGCGGCAGCGCCTGCTCGAGGCGGCGGTTGATGCGGTCGAGCGCCAGGTAGATCACGGGCGTGGTGTAGAGCGTCAGGAGCTGGCTCAGCAGCAATCCGCCGATGATGGAGATGCCGAGCGGGAAGCGCAGCTCGGCGCCGGTGCCGCTCTCGATCGCCAGCGGCAGCGCGCCGAACAGCGCGGCCAGCGTCGTCATCATGATGGGGCGGAAGCGCAGGAGACAGGCCTGCACGATCGCCTCATTCGGCGACATCCCCTGCCGGCGCTCGGCCTCGAGCGCGAAGTCGATCATCATGATTGCGTTCTTCTTGACGATGCCCATCAGCAGGATGATGCCGATCAGGCCGATGACCGAGAGGTCCTGCCCGCACAGCATCAGCGCCAGGATCGCGCCGACGCCGGCCGAGGGCAGTGTCGAGAGGATCGTGATCGGGTGGATGTAGCTCTCATAGAGCACGCCGAGCACGATATAGATCGTGATCACCGCGGCCAGCAGCAGCCAGGGTTGTCCCGCGAGCGCCTTGGCGAATTCAGCGGCGTCGCCGGCATAGACGCCGACGATGCTGTTGGGCATCTCGATCCGGGTCTCGATCGTCTTCACGGCCTCGACGGCATCGCCGAGCGCCGCGCCCGCCGCGAGGTTGAAGCTGAGCGAGACCGCCGGGAATTGCGCCTGGTGCGAGATCGCAAGCGGTGCGGTGGTCCGGGTCAATGCCGCCACGGCCGACAGCGGCACTTGCGCGTTAGGCGCGCCGACCGTCGCGCTCGCCCCGCCCGGCAGGTAAAGCTTCGACAGGATCGCGGGATCGCGCTGGTACATCGGCAGCGCCTCCAGCACCACGCGGTACTGGTTGGCCTGGCCGTAGATGGTCGATATCTGGCGCTGCGCGAAGGCGTCGTTGAGCGTGTCGGTGATGCCCTGCAGGCTGACGCCGAGCTGCCCGGCGCGGGTGCGGTCGACCGTGAGCTGCGCCCGCAATCCGCCTTCTTGCGCCTCCGAGGAGACGTCGCGGAACAGCGGATCGCGCCGCATCTCGGCGACCAGCTTGCGCGCCCATTCCGACACCAGCGCAGCGTCGGTGCCGGTCAGCGTGTACTGGTATTGCGAGCGGCTCGACTGGGTCGATATCTGGACGTCCTGGACCGGCTGGAAATAGACGGTCATGCCGGGGATGCCCGACACCCTCTCCTTCAGTCGGGTGATAACCACGCTGACATCGTCGCGCCGCTCGCCACGAGGTTTCAGCGTCATGACAAGACGCCCGACATTGGTGGTGGGGTTGACCGAGCCGGCGCCGATGACCGAGACCACGCCGGTCACGTCAGGGTCAACCTTGATGGCGTCGGCGGCCTCGCCCTGCCGCTTCTGCATCTCCGCGAACGACACATCGGGCCCGGCTTCCGTCACCGCCGTGATCGAGGCGGTGTCCTGCAGCGGCAGGAAGCCCTTGGGGGCAACAACGTAAAGCACGAGGGTCGCAACCAGTGTGGCGAAGGTCACGACCAGCGTGGCGCGCTGGCGTTCCAGCACCCACAGAAGCGTCCGGTGATAGGCCTCGACGGTTCGGTCGATGAAGCGGCTGATCGCAGCCAGTCCCGGTACCGCCAGTTCCTCATGCGCATGGCGCAGCAGGCGCGAGCACATCATCGGCGTCAGCGTCAGCGAGACCACGGCCGAGGTCACGACCGCGATCGTCAGCGTCAGCGCGAATTCGCGGAACATGCGGCCGACGAGGCCCGACATGAACAGCAGCGGGATGAACACCGCGATCAGCGAGACCGTCAGCGAGATCACGGTGAAGCCGATTTCGCTGGCGCCCTTCAGCGAAGCCTCCATCGCGCTGTCGCCGTTCTCCATGTGGCGGACGATGTTCTCGATCATCACGATGGCGTCGTCGACGACGAAGCCGGTGCCGATGGTGAGCGCCATCAGCGACAGATTGTCGAGGCTGAAGCCTGCGAAATACATGATGCCGAAGCTGGTGATCAGCGACAGCGGCAGCGCCACGCCCGCGATCAGGGTTGCCCGCAACGACCGCAGGAACAGCAGCACGACCAGCGTCACCAGCACGACGCTGAGGATCAGCGTGAACTGCACGTCATGGACCGAGGCACGGATGGTGACGGTGCGGTCGGAGACGATGGTGAGGTTCACGCCGGCCGGGATAGCGCGCTGGACCTTTGGGATTTCCGCGCGGATCTGGCTGACGACGTCGATCACGTTGGCGCCGGGTTGACGCTGGATGTCGATGATCACGGCCGGCGAGCCCTGATACCAGCCGCCGGTGCGGTCGTTCTCGAGGCCATCGACGATCTGCGCGACGTCGGCGATGGTGACGGGCGAGCCGTTGCGGTAGGCGATGATAACAGGCTTGTAGGCGTCGGCGGCGGCGATCTGGTCGTTGGCGGCGATGATGTAGGATTGCTGCGCGCCGTCGAGCGAGCCTTTCGGCCCCGAGACGTTGGCATTGGCGATCGCGGTGCGCAGGTCCTCCATGGCGATGCCATAGGCAGCTAACCGCGCCAGATCCGCCTGGATACGAACCGCCGGCTTCAACCCGCCCAGGACCGAGACGCGACCGACGCCCGAAATCTGGCTCAGCCGCTGCGCCAGAAGCGTGTCGGCGATGTCGCTCATCGCCCGCAACGAGATCGTGTCGGAGCGCAGCGCCAAAGTCATCACCGGCGCGTCGGCGGGGTTCACCTTGGCGTAGGTCGGCGGATAAGGCAGGGTTTTTGGCAAAACGCCGGCCGCCGCGTTGATGGCGGCCTGCACGTCCTGGGTCGCGCCGTCGATGTCGCGGTTGAGATCGAACTGGAGCGAGATCTGGCTGACGCCGAACGAGCTCGTCGAGTTCATCGCCGACAGCGACGGGATCTGGCCGAGCTGCCGCTCCAGCGGCGCGGTGATCAGCGAGGCGATCACGTCGGGGCTCGCGCCCGGAAGCTGCGTCGTCACCTGCACGGTCGGGAAATCGACCTGCGGCAGCGCAGAGACCGGCAGCGCGAAATAGCCCAGCAGTCCGCCGATCAGAAGCGCGATGCCGAGCAGCGAGGTCGCGATCGGCCGTCGGATGAAGGGTTCGGAGACGCCCATGGGATACGCCTGCCGCTCAGGCGGCTGTTGTCGGGATCATGGCTGCTTGGCTCCACTTCCCGCTGCCCCAGGACTTGGCGGAGGACTTGGCGGAGGACTTGGCGGAGGCCCCGGTGCCGGCCCGGTCTGGCCCTTCTGGTCGCCTTCGCTGCTGCTTTGCTTCGCGCGGTGCTCGCCGTCCTTGCCTTGTCCGTCCTTCTGGCCGTCTTTTGCACCATCCTTCTTCTGACCGTCCGGCCCGCGCGAGCGCTTGCGTGGCGCGAGATCGGCCGACGGGGTCTGGTCGTCGCGGCCGACGACCACCTTGGAGCCGTCGGACAGATTGGCAAAGCCCGTGGTGACGACCTTGTCTGTCGCCGACAGGCCGCTGGCGATGACGGCGTCGTGCTCGTTCTGCTGGGTCACCGTCACCGGCTTGGCCGAGACGACATTGTCCTCGCCGATCACATAGCTGAAGGTGCCGATCGGTCCGCGCTGCACCGCCGATGTCGGCACCACCAACGCCTGCATCAGCGTCTCGACCTTGAGGCGGACATTGACGAACTGGCCCGGCCAGAGCTGGTAATTGGCGTTGGGGAATTCCGCCTTGAGCTTGAGCGTGCCGGTGGTCTGGTCGACCTGGTTGTCGATGCCGGTCAGCTTGCCGGTATCGATCACGGTGACGCCGTCATTGCCGAACACGTCGACCGCAAGAGCACCCTTGGCGGCAGCCGCATTGACGCGCATGATCTGCTGCTGCGGCAGGCTGAACCACACCGCGATCGGCTGCAATTGCGTGATCACCACGAGACCGATCGTGTCGGCGGCGTGGATGATGTTGCCCTGGTCGACCTGGCGCAGGCCGGCGCGGCCCGAAAGCGGCGCCACGATCTTGGTGTAGCTCAGCGTCGCCGCCGCGTTGTCGATCGCGGCCTGGTCGGCCTTCACCAGCGCCTCGGTCTGCGCGACCGCGGCGCGCTGGGTGTCGGCCTGCTGCTTGGAGCCGGCATTGGACGCCGCGAGCTGCTCGTAGCGCGTCAGGTCGATGCGCTGGTTGGCGAGCTGGGCCTGGTCCTGCGCCTTCTTGGCGACGGCCTGGTCATACGTCGCCTGGTACAGCGCGGGATCGATCTCGCCGACCACGTCGCCCTTCTTGACGTCCTGGCCTTCGGTGAAATTCACCGCAATCAGCTTGCCGTCGACCTGCGAGCGCACGGTCACGGTGTTGAGCGCGCGGATCGCGCCGACGCCGTCGAGATAGACCGGCACATCCTGGACGCGCGGGGTTGCCGCCAGCACCGGCACCGGCAAATCGGGGCGCTGATTGCGACCGTTCGCCTGCTGCGGCTGCTGATGCCAGACGGTCCAGCCGAGATAGCCGAGGCCGCCGAGGATCGCCAGCGTGATCAAGATCATGATGAAGCCGCGCCCGCGCGACTTCTTCGCCGTTCCCTCCTTCGCGCCTTGCTTCGTATCCGGCTTAAAGAGCATTGACCGGTTTCTCCATTCGCGGCTCCCAGCCGCCGCCGAGCGCCTGATACAGGCTGACGATGGCAAGAAGCCGTGCGAGTTGGGCCTGCCACAGCGCGTCTTCCGCCTGAAATAGTGTCTGCTGGACGTTCAGCACGGTCACGATGTCGGCGGTGCCGGCGCGCAATTGCTGCTCGGCAAGATCGAACGCGCGCTTCGAGGAGGTAACGACATCGCGCTGCAATTGCAGCTTGATCGTGGTTTGCTTGATCGAGTACAGCGCATTGTCGACGTCGGCAAAGGACTGGACGATGGTCTTGCGGTAGGTCTGGAGCAATTCATCTTGCCGCGCCTTCGCGAATTCGAAATTGCCGAGGATCTTGCCACCGTCGAAGATCGGTTGCGTCGCGCTGCCGACGAGCTGGAAGAACGCAGCATGCGGCTGGAACAGCGACACCAGCGCCGAGCTCTGATAGCCACCATTGCCGGTCAGCTGGATGGTCGGAAAGAACTGCGCGCGGGCGTTGCCTATATTCGCGGTCGCCGAGGCAAGCTGCGCCTCCTGCCGGCGGATGTCGGGCCGCTGCGTCAAAATCTCCGACGGCAGGCCCGGCGTCACGCGCGGGATCGCGATCTTGTTCAGGGAGCCGCCGAGCACGCGTACGCTCTCCGGCGGCCGCGACACCAGCACGGCGAGCGCGTTGATGTTCTGGTCGAGCGTCTGGCGCAGCGGCGGCACCAGCGCCTTCTGGTTGGCGACCACGCTCTCTTGCTGGGCGACATCGAGGTCGGTCCCGGTGCCGGCCTTGCGGCGCTCGCGAATGGCATCAAGGATGCGCTGCGCGCTGGCGATGTTATTCTGGGCGGTGCGTAGCCGGTCCTGCGAGGCCAGCACCTGGAAATAGGCGTTGGCGACGCCGGCGAGCGTCGTCAGCGCAACGACGTCGCGATCGAAGCGATTGGCATTCGCCGTTTCTTCCGCCGTTTGCAGCGCATCGCGGTTCTGGCCCCAGAAGTCGAGCTGGTAGCTCGCGCTGAGCGAAGCCTGGTAGTTGACGACCTCACGGCCGCCATTGGTGAGCCCCGAGGCGGAGGAGCCAGAGGTGCGCGAATAAGCCTCCTGCCCAGTGCCGGACAAGCTCGGCAGCAGCGCCGCGCCCGCCTGCCGCGCCTGGGCGTCGGCCTCGACGATGCGCGAGACGGCGGCGGCGATGTCGAGGTTGACGGTGTGCGCCTCCTCCATCAGTTGCGTCAGCTCCGCCGAGCGGAAGCTGCGCCACCAATCCAGCGCGGGCGGCGCATCGGCCTTGCCGGCGTATTTGTACTGCGTAGGAACGTCGAGCGCGGGATCCGGAAGATCCTGCGTCAGCACGCAAGCGCCTGAGCCCGCGGCGAGGCAAGTGACCGCAAGCCAGCGCGCCGCACGACGCGTCCGGGACGTGGCGCCTGGAGACCGCCGCGCGGCGGCCGCAGGAACATCCTGTGTCACATGCACCCCCCGCCGGGCAGATCGAGCCGCCACCGCGCAGTCGGATTAGCCGATTCGCGGCCGGGCAGTCGGGGGGCTTTGGACAACTCGTTCACAAGGTGATGCTTTCTGCGCAATCTGACGCCCATACTAGCCGGGCGCGGAACAGCGGGACAGTCCCGCAGGTGCGAAATGACCGCCAAAGCCCGACGATCGTAAAACTATGAAAATGCAAAAGGCTGCTGTCCTGCAGGAGTTTCTTGGATTACATAGCCATTCCAGCGTGCGTTCAAGCTTACCAAGATTTCATGTGATATTGCGGCCACACCGACGCCGCCCCCTTCAATCCAATGCCACCGCTCGCGATGCGGCTTCAACCCAGTCCTGGCCAAGTCGATCTCACGCGCTCGTCGATCGTCGAAAACGAATAGGCATTGCTCGTGCAGATATGTCTGCCGCCTTCCGCACGCTATCCACGCTCGTCGACATCGACGCGTCCCGTCTAAGGCGAGAAATGAACGTGAGGGGTGCTGACGACGACCGTTATCTTCCATGTTCCGGCAGAGGCCGGTCATATCCATCTACCGATACCCCGTCGCGCGGCCCAGCACTGCCATGGTGCCCTCTCCTCTCAAAATCACTGCTTCAGCGGACATTTCGGTCCGCTTCGCCGCAGCGCAAAAGCCTTCCCCTTTGGCTTCCCAAGCACTAGGTTCTGGCCAACCTGATCAACCCCTTTGCCAGTGATTTCCCCTGACATGACCATCAAAGACGACGTTGTCGAAGCCATCGGCAACACCCCGCTGATCAAGCTCAAGCGCGCCTCGGAATTGACCGGCTGCACCATCCTGGGCAAGGCCGAGTTCATGAATCCGGGCCAGTCGGTGAAGGACCGCGCCGGCAAATGGATGATCCTGGAGGCCGAGAAGCGCGGCGAGCTCAAGCCCGGCGGCCTCGTGGTGGAAGCGACCGCCGGCAATACCGGCATCGGCCTTGCGGTCGTCGCGAGCGCCCGCGGCTACCGCACGCTGATCGTGATCCCTGAGACGCAGAGCCAGGAGAAGAAGGATTTTCTGAAGCTGTGCGGCGCCGAGCTCTTGGAATCGCCTGCACTGCCCTATGCCAATCCGAACAATTACCAGCATATCGGCCGCCGTCTCGCCGACGAACTGCGCAAGACCGAGCCGAACGGCGTGCTGTTCGCCGACCAGTGGAACAACCTCGACAATGCGAAAGCGCATTACGAGTCCACGGGTCCCGAGATCTGGGAGCAGACCGGCGGCAAGGTCGACGGTTTCGTCTGCTCGGTCGGCAGCGGCGGCACGCTGGCCGGCATCAGCCGCTATCTGAAAGAGAAGAACAAGGACGTCAGGATCGCCTGCGCCGATCCGCATGGCGCCGGCATGTATGAATACTTCAGAACGGGCGATGCCAAGGCGACGCCGGGCGGCTCGATCACCGAGGGCATCGGCCTCAACCGGGCGACCGCAATCGTCGAGAGCGCGAAGGTCGATGACGCCTATCTCATTCCTGATGCCGAAGCGGTCACGGTTATCTACGAACTACTCCAGCACGAAGGCCTGTGCCTCGGCGGCTCGACCGGCATCAACGTGGTCGGCGCGATGCGTCTCGCAAAACAGCTCGGGCCCGGCAAGACGATCGTCACCGTGCTCTGCGATTCCGGCAGCCGTTACCAGTCGAAGCTGTTCAACGCGGACTTCATGCGCGCCAAGAACCTTCCGGTGCCGGAATGGCTTGAGAAGCGCAGCAACATCAAGCTGCCGTTCGTCTGAAACGTTCTGAAAGCGGGCCGTCTAGCTCCAGGTCGGCCGCGACGATCCCTGCGACACCCGCGCGAGACGCTCGTTCGATAGCGAGGGCTTGACCTTGCGCGTGCGCGGCGGGAGGGGAGTGCCGTAGGAGTGTTCGCTGTCGCCGCTCGGCCAGAACGTGAGAGCGAGCATCAGCGCGAGATTGACGAGCGCGCCGACCGCCGTTGCCTGGTGCTCCTGCCCGATCGCCCAGGCCGGTAACCGGCCCGCGACGACATGGTCGACGATCATAAACGCGAACCAGGCCGGAATCACGCAGACCGGGTCCCAGCCGATGTCGCGGATGCGCATCGATTGCAGCGTGAAGGTCGCAGCTACGAAGAAGACGATCGCAGCGATGATCGCCCAGCTCCTGGTGAGGTCTTCCGGCCGGATCGCGCCGGGCGAGGTGTTGCGCAGCACGACCATCGCGATCGCAAAGCAGATCGCCGTCATCACGATCGCAAGCGCGACCGAGGCGAGGAAGAAATGCAATCGCCCGAGCCGCGCGTTCAAGCCGAAGACGAAACCGAGCATTGGCGCACCCTTTGGGCGCCATATGCACAGAAATAGCTTTCGCAGCCATGAACCGATACGGGCGCGCGCCGGCGCATGGTTTCCGGAAGACTAAGCTGGCCTGCGCAATTTGAGGCTTCGCCGGGGACGGCAGGGTCAGGCGCCCTCGCCGCCCTGCGAAGCCGAGGCACAATAATCGCGCCAGAACTGGCGATAACCGGCCTCGACCCTTTGCGTGTAGATTTCGACATTGCCGGCGGGCGAACTCGCGATCCGAGCCGGCAAGTCCGCGCGCAACTTCGCCAGATGCGCCGGCTGTGCCGCATATTTGCAGGCGATCGCGGCATAGCCCTCGTCATCCTCGGCGACCCAGTCGTCGAGACCGACGGCGGCCACGATGGAGCCGCCGGCGCGCGATGAGGCGCCGTTGCCGAGCTTGGCCACGACCGGAACGCCCGCATAGAGCGATTCCCAGGTGCTGACGCCGCCGTTTTGCGGGAACGTGTCGAGGGAAATGTCGATCTTCGCAAAGGCGAGCAGATGCTCGTGGCGCGGGGACGAGCCCAGGCAGGTGACATTCTCTTCGGCAATGCCCTGTGCCACCAACCGCGCGACCAGGCTGTCACGCAGCAAGGGATCGTCAAGCAGGGTATGCTTGATGATGATCCTCGATCCGGTTACTTCTCGCATCACGTTCGACCACACGCGGATGGCCTCGTCCGAGATCTTGTAGATGCGGTTGAACACACCGAAGGTCACATAGCCGTTGCGGAGCATGGGAAGCTCCGAAGGCGGCATATCCAGGATGGGATCGGTCGTGATCAGGCACGGCAGATCATGAACCTTTTCGGCCAACAGATGGCGAGCCGATTGCGGAATGAAAATCGGGTCCGCAAGCACGTAGTCCATGGTCTGAAGGCCGGTACCTGTGGCGTGTCCGAAACCCGTGACCTGGATGGGAGCGGGCTTCCGCGCGAAGACCTGAAGCCTGTTGCCGGTCGTATGCCCGGACACGTCGATCAGGATATCGACCTTGTCGGCCTGGATACGATCGGCCAGTTCGTCGTCCGAAAGCTGCCAGGCGTCGACCCAGACGTCCGCCATCGACTTGAACTTGGCGGTCATCTCATCCTGCGTCGGCCAACACGAATAGCAGACAATCTCGAACCTGGCGTGATCATGATGACGCAGCACCGGCAAAAGGCCGAATGCCGCCGAATGGTACCAGAACTCGGCCGCAACATAACCGATCACGATCCGCCGATCAGGATCGAGCTGCCGGGGTGAGAGCTTCCTTTGCGGCCACTTGGCGCTGATCGCTTCCCACCAATGTTTTCGCGCGGCCTGCTGGACCGCGAAATCGGCATCGGCGAGAAAGTCCAGAAAATAGATCTTCCGCGCGATCAAGTCCGCATCCGGCGTGATTGCCAGCGCGGCGTCGAGATGTTCGATCGCGGATGCGATCTCTCCCCGCTGTGCAAAACAGGCACTCAGCAGCGTCATCGCGATCGCGGAGCGCGGATTTTCCTCGAGCAAGGTCGTGCAGGCCAAGATCGCCTGCGCCGTATTCCCTGCGTTGAGCGAGACTTTCGCCTTCCCCTCCAAGGCCACCTCGAGCTTGGGCGAAAGCGCAAGTGCCGCATCAAAATCCGCGGCCGCCTGCTCCAACCGCGACAGCTCAAGATAGAGCCGTCCGCGGTGCGCGAGGGCCTTGGCCGAATTGGGCCTGATCGCGAGCGCCGCTGCGAGCGCGGCTTCCGCCTCATCGTAGTGCTTGAGGTCAATACTGACCGTGCCTTTGCCGACGAGCGCTTCCGCGTGACGTGGCTGAAACAACAAAGCGCGATCGAAACTTTGCTTGGCGCGATCAAGCCGGTGCAGCGCCAGCTCGGCAATGCCACGATTGCAAAGCGCGTCGGCATAGTCCGGCTTCAGCGCAATGGCGCGATCGTACAGTTCGATGGCCTGTTCGGGCAGGCTCATGTGGAGCAAGGTATTGCCAAGGCTGGTCAGGGCCAGCGTAAAATTCGGCTTCAGTGCGATCGCCTTCTCCTGACAACCGCGGGCGGCCTCAAATTGCCTGAGGTCGATGTGCACGGTCGCGAGATTGTTATGGGCCTCGTGCGAACGCGGATCGATCGTGATCGCGCGCTCGAGCAGCTGTCGCGCCTCCTCCAGGCGCCCGCCCTGACGCACGCACAGGCCGAGCAGGTGCGTGGCGTCGAAATGATCGGGAACAGCTTGCAGGATCTGACGGCAGAGCGCATCTGTCTCAGCATATCGGCCCTGGCCATAGGCGCTCGCCGCGGCAGCGATGACGGCGTCCGCCTGCTTCTTCAATTTCTTCTGCAATCGCGCGTTCTGGAATGCGCGCGCGCCGGCGCCGCTGCTCTGCAAGGTTTCTCTCCGGAGGATGGCCCGGGAGAGTCTAGCTGATTCGCAAGCCTAGCCGGCCGGTCAGCCCGACCGGCAGCGTCCGGATGTCCCGGTGCTCACCGCAGGAACCGGGTCAGGAACAGCTTCGTGCGGGCTGCCTACGCAACGTCGCCACTTTCCGAAGCCGCGGCACAATAGTCGCGCCAGAACTGGCGATAACCCGCTTCGACCTCGCGCGTGTAGATTTCGACATTGCCGGCGGACGAATCCGCAATCCGGGCCGGCAAATCCGCGCGCAGTTTCGCCAGATGAGCGGGCTGCGCCGCATATCGGCAGGCGATCTCGATATAGCCTTCGTCATCCTCGGCGACCCAGTCGCCGAGGCCGACGGCGGCCACGATGGAGGCGCCGGCACGCGAGGAGGCGCCGTTGCCGAGCTTGGCCACGACCGGAACGCCCTTGTAGAGCGATTCCCAGGTGCTGATGCCGCCATTTTGCGGGAACGTGTCGAGGGAAATATCGACGTCGGCAAAGGCCAGCAGATGGTCATTGCGCGAGGTCGAGCCCATGCAGGTGATATTCTCCTCGGCAATGCCCTGCGCCACGAAACGCGCGATCAGGCTATCGCGCAGCAAGGGGTCGTCGAGCAGACCGTGCTTGAGGATGATCTTGGATCCCGGCACCTCTCGCATCACGCGCGACCACACACGGATCGCGTCATCCGAAATCTTGTAGATGCGGTTGAACACGCCGAAGGTGACGTAGCCGTTGCGGAGCATCGGCAGCTCTGAAGGCTGCATATCCGAGATGGGTTCAATCGTGATCAGGCACGGCAGATCGTGGATTTTCTCGGCAAACAAATGCCGAACCGATGGCGGAATGAAAATGGGATCCGCGAGCACATAGTCCATGGTCTGAAGGCCCGTGCCCGTCGCGTGTCCGAAGCCCGTGACCTGGATGGGGGCCGGCTTCCGCGCGAAAACATGGAGCCTGTTACCGGTCGTGTGGCCCGAAACGTCGATCAGGATATCGACGTTGTCGGCCTGAATACGATCGGCCAGTTCGTCGTCCGACAGCTGCCAGGCGTCGACCCAGACGTCCGCCAGCGACTTGAACTTGGCGGTGTACTCATCCTGTGCCGGCCAGCAATAATAGCAGATGATTTCAAATCTGGCGTGATCATGATGGCTCAACACCGGCAGCAGGGTGAGCCCCGCCGAGTGCTGCCGGAATTCAGCAGCAACATAGCCGACCACAATCCGCTTTTCCGGATCGCGCGGCCGCTTCGGCAGTTGCCTTTGCGTCAACTTGGCGCCGATCAAGTCCCACCAATCTCTTCGCACCGCCTGCTGGACTACGAAATCGGCCTCGGCGCGGTAGTCCTGCAAGAAGATCTTGCCCCTGATCGCGTCCGAATAGTCCGGCCTGATCGCCAGCGCAGCATCGAGATATTCGATCGCGGTGTCGATCTCTCCCTGGTTTGAATAAGCGAATCCCATCAGTGCCACCCCGATCTCGGAGCGCGGATTTTGCTCGATCAAGGTCGTGGCGGCCGCAATGGCCTGCGCCGTCTTTCCCTGGAGGAGGCAGGTCTGTGCCTTGCCCCGGAGGGCCAGTTCGAGCTTGGGCGAAATCGCAAGCGCCGCATCGAAATCCGCAAGCGCCTGGTCCAGTCGCGACAGTTCGAAATGGAGCCGCCCACGCTGGGCCAGAATCCTCGGCGAGCCGGGCTTGATCGCGAGCGCCAGGGCAAACTTGGCTGCCGCCTCGTCGTGGTGGCGGAGCTCCATGCTGACCATGCCCTTGCCGACGATTGCCTCCGCGTGATGCGGCTGAAACAGCAGGGCGCGATCGAAACTGTCCTTGGCGCGCGCGAACTGTCCAATCATCATCTCGACCATGCCGCGATTGCAGAACGCATCGGCACAGTCCGGCTTGGCTTTGATCGCGCGCTCGTGCAGCTCGATCGCCCGTCCAAACAGCCCCAAATGCATCAGCGTGTTGCCGAGATTGGTCAGCGCGACGGCGAAATTCGGCTTCAGCGCGATGGCCCTCTCCTGGCATCGCCGCGCCTCTTCGTAGTTGCCGAGGTCGAAATGCACGGTCGCGAGGTTGTTATGGGCATCGTGCAGACGCGGATCGAGTGCAATCACGCGCTCAAGCAGCTGTTGCGCCTCCTCCAGGCGCCGGCCGTCATGCGCGCACATGCCGAGCAGGTGCGTAGCGTCGACATGATCCGGCAGCGCTTTCAGGATCTCGCGGCAGAGCGCCTCGGTCTCGGCATATCGGCCCTGGCCATAGGCGGCGGCCGCAGCGGAGAGGACGGCGTCCGCCTGCTTCATCAACTTCTTCTGCAATCGCGCGTTCTGGAATGCGCGCGCGCCGGCGCCGCTGCTCTGCAAGGTGTCTCTCCGGAGGATGGCCCGGCGAGAGTCTAACTGATTCGCAAGCCTGGCCGGCCGGTCAGCTGGCGCGGTGATACCCCGGGATTTCCCGGGGCTCCGGAGCCGCGGCACAATAGTCGCGCCAGAACCGGCGGTAGGCCGCTTCGACCTCGCGCGTGTAGAGCTCGACATTGCCGGCGGGCGAACTCGCGATCCGGGCCGGCAGGTCCGCGCGCAACTTTGCCAGATGCGCCGGCTGTGCCGCATATTTGCAGGCGATCGCGGCATAGCCGTCGTCGTCCTCTGCGACCCAGTCGTCGAGACCAATGGCAGCCACGATCGACCCGCTGGCACGCGACGAGGCGCCGTTGCCGAGCTTGGCCACGACCGGAACGCCCGCATAGAGCGATTCCCAGGTGCTGACGCCGCCGTTTTGCGGGAACGTATCGAGCGATATGTCGACCTTCGCAAACGCCAGCAGATGCGCGTGACGCGAGGTCGAGCCCAGGCAGATGACGTTCTCCTCGGCAATGCCCTGCGTCACGAACCGCGCGACCAGGCTGTCGCGCAGCAAGGGATCGTCAAGCAGGGTATGCTTGATGACGATCTTTGATCCGGTCACCTCGCGCATTACTTTCGCCCACACGCGGATGGCCTCGTCCGAGATCTTGTAGATGCGGTTGAACACGCCGAAGGTCACATAGCCGTTGCGGAGCATGGGAGGCTCCGAAGGCGGCACATCCAGGATGGGATCAATCGTGATCAGGCACGGCAGATCGTAGACCTTTTCGGCCAGCAGATGACGCGCCGATTGCGGAATGAAGATGGGATCCGCGAGCACATGGTCCATGGTCTGAAGGCCGGTACCTGTGGCGTGTCCGAAACCCGTGACCTGGATGGGGGCCGGCTTGCGGGCGAAGACATGGAGCCTGTTGCCGGTCGAATGCCCGGACACGTCGATCAGAATATCGATCCCGTCGGCCTGGATGCGATCGGCCAGCTCATCGTCCGAAAGCTGCCAGGCGTCGACCCAGATGTCCGCCATCGACTTGAATTTGTCGGTTATCTCATCTCGTAGCGGCGAGCACGAATAGCAGACGATCTCGAACCTGGCGTGATCATGATGGCGCAGCACCGGTAACAGAGCGAACGCTGCCGAGTGGTTCCTGAATTCGGAAGCGACATATCCGATCAAGATCCGCTTGTCCGGATCGAGCTTGCGAGGCGACAGCGCCCTTTGCGGCAATTTGGCGCCGATCGCTTCCCACCAATGTTTTCGCGCGGCCTGCTGGACCGCAAAATCGGCGTCGGGGAGATAGTCCAGAAAGAAGATCTTCCGCCCGATCAAGTCCGCATAATCAGGCGCGATGGCCAGCCCCGCGTCGAGATGTTCGAGCGCCGTCGCGATGTCTCCCTGGCTGGCATAGCAGGAAGCCAGGAGCGCAACTCCGATGTCGGACCGCGGATTTTCCTCGAGCAAGGTCTTGACGGCTGCAATCGCCTCCGCCGTGTTGCCCTTGAGAATGTTGACTTGCGCCTTTCCCTGCAAGGCCACTTCGAGCCTTGGCGAAAGCGCCAGCGCCGCATCGAAGTCCGCGAGCGCCTGCTCCAGCCGCGACAGATCGAGATTGAGCCGTCCGCGCTGCGCCAGAATCTTCGGTGAATCCGGCTTGATCGCCAGCCCCGCCGCGACGGCTGCCGCCGCCTCTTCGTAGTGCCGGAGCTCGATGCACACCATGCCCTTGCCCGCGATCGCTTCCGCATGACGCGGCTGAAACACGAGGGCGCGGTCGAAACTCTCCTTGGCGCGCTGGAATTGGCCCTTGATCAGCTCCGCCATGCCACGATTGCAAAATGCATCGGCATAGTCCGGCTTCAGCCGAATGGCGCGTTCGTGCAGCTCAATAGCCTGCTCGCCGAGGCCCATGTGCAGCAGCGTATTGCCGAGATTGGTCAAGGCGATCGGAGAATTCGGCTTCAGCGCAATCGCCTTCTCCTGGCATGCGCGGGCGTCCTGAAATTTTTGAAGATTGAAATACACTGCCCCGAGATTACCATGGGCATCGGGCGAACGCGGATCGAGCACGGTCGCGCGCTCGAGCAGCTGTTGCGCCTCTTCGAGCCGCCCGCCATCATACGCGCGCAGGCCGAGCAGGTGCGCGGCGTCGAAATGATCCGGAACCTCCTTCAGAATCTCGCGGCAGAGCGTCTCGACCTCTGCATATCTGCCCTGCCCGAGTGCCTGAACCGCGAGGGACATGACGGCGTCCGCCTGCTTCTTCAACTTCTTTTGCAATCGCGCGTTCTGGAATGCGCGCGCGCCGGCGCTGCTCTGCAAAGTCTCTCTCCGGAGTGTGGCCCGAAAAGAGGCTAGCCGATTCGCATGGTGCCAAGCTGGTGGGTCAGTTAGACCAGCGACGCCACCGGATTGCGGGTGATCAGCGCAGGATCTGGCTCAGGAACAGTTTTGTGCGGGCGTGCTGCGGGGCCGCGAAGAACTCGTTGGGCGTGTTGGCTTCGATGATCTGCCCGGCATCCATGAACACCACGCGGTTGGCGACCTCGCGGGCAAAGCCCATCTCGTGGGTGACGACCAGCATGGTCATGCCCTCCTCGGCGAGGTCGACCATGGTGTCCAGCACCTCCTTGACCATTTCGGGGTCGAGCGCCGAGGTCGGCTCGTCGAACAGCATCACCTTCGGGTTCATGGTCAGCGCGCGGGCGATCGCGACGCGCTGCTGCTGCCCGCCGGACATCTGACCCGGAAACTTGTTGGCCTGGTGCGGGATCTTGACCCGCTCCAGAAACTTCATCGCGGCCGCCTCGGCGTCCCTCTTCGGGATGTTCCGCACCCAGATCGGCGCCAGCGTGCAATTGTCCAGAACGGTCAGATGCGGGAACAGGTTGAAGCTCTGGAACACCATGCCGACTTCGCGCCGCACGGCGTCGACGTGCTTCAGGTTCGGCCCGAGCTCGATGCCGTCAACGACGATCTCGCCCTCCTGGAATTCCTCCAGCGCGTTGATGCAGCGGATCAGCGTCGACTTGCCCGAGCCTGAGGGGCCGCAGATCACGATGCGCTCGCCCTTCCCGACCGCGAGGTCGATGTCGCGCAGCACGTGAAACTCGCCGTACCATTTGTTCAGGCCGGAAATCTTGACGATGGGGTCGGACATGGTGAGCTCGATCAGTTGCGACGGTGAGCGTTGAGGCGGTGCTCGACGAAGAGCGAGTAGCGCGACATTCCAAAGCAGAAGATGAAGTAGATGATCCCGGCGAATGCGAACCCGGTGAACGCGGTCGACGGCGACGACCATTTCGGATCCGAGAACGACGCCCGGAGCGAGCCCAGGAGATCGAACAGCGCCACGATCGAGACCAGCGACGTGTCCTTGAACAGCGAAATGAAGCTGTTGACGAGGTTCGGAATGACATGGCGCAGCGCCTGCGGCAGCACGATCAGCGAGGTCGTCTTCCACCAGGACAGCCCGAGGGCCGCAGCCGCCTCGCCCTGCCCGCGCGGGATCGCGGCCAGCCCGCCGCGGACGTTCTCGGCCTGATAGGCGCCCGTGAACAGCGAAATTCCAATCAGGGCACGCACGAGACCATCAACCGTGAAATTGCCCGGCAGAAACAGCGGCAGCATGTAGGTGGCGAAGAACAGCACGGTGATCAGCGGCACGCCGCGCCAGAACTCGATGAAGGCGATCGAGAAGATCCGGATCAGCGGAATGGTCGAGCGGCGGCCAAGCGCCAGCGCAATGCCGATCGGCAGCGAGGTGACGATGCCGGTGACGGAGACCACCAGCGTCACCAGAAGCCCGCCCCACAGGTTCGTCTGTACGATCGGTAGCCCGCCATGATCGAGCCCCATCAGCTTGATCACGATTGCGATGGCGACGAAGGTGGCGATGCTGGATGTCAGGGCCCGCCCGCCGGTGCGAACGCCGCCGCCGAGAACGAAGGCGACCAGGGAGACGATCGCGGCCGTGATGGCGAAATCGGCCCAGACCGACTGGCCCGTGCCCAGGAGCTGGTCACGTAGCCAGGTCAGCGGAAAGATCAGCCAGTAGATCGCGGTACCGACCAGCACGATGAAATTGCCAACGACCCACAACAGCGGTGCGGCAGCGGACGTCTTGCCGAGACCGAGCAGAGCCTGCCCGGCGCCGATGATGCTGTCGTCGAACAATTGCAGCAGGCCGGCCGTCCAGCTCAGGCCAAATCCCTTGATGCCGCCGCCGTGCAGCAGAAAGAATGCAACCACCGGAAACGCGAAGAAGAACAGGCCGGCGTTCAGTCCTTTCGAGGGCAGGCGCGGAATGAGCAGCGGCAACAACAAGACCACCGCCAGGACGAGCGTGAGGTTGACGCGCCAGCGTTCGGCCTCGGGGTAGAAGCCGTAGATCAGTTGCGGCAGCTTGGCCTGGATGTAGGGCCAGCAGGCACCGACCGTAAAGCCGGTGTTCTCGGCGAGGCAGGCCGTGCG
Source organism: Bradyrhizobium nivariense (assembly GCF_029846695.2). NCBI lineage: Bacteria > Pseudomonadati > Pseudomonadota > Alphaproteobacteria > Hyphomicrobiales > Nitrobacteraceae > Bradyrhizobium > Bradyrhizobium nivariense. The sequence continues at coordinate 123,176 of NZ_JARWCR020000020.1, forward strand.
GTCCTTGCCGATCCAGACCGCATCGACCATCAGGAACTTGACGGAAGGAATGATGGTGAACCAGAGCAGCAAGGCGCCGACGATCGTGAGCAGGATGTTGGTCGGCGAGTTGAACAGGCGCGTCCGCACCAGGCCGATGAAGCCGGTGGTCTTCACCGGCGCGGGACGCTCATTGAGCAGGTTCTGGCGGACGAAACTGGACGAGGTGACATCGCTCATGCGCCGAGACTCCGGCTGACGCGCCAACCGTAGACGCTCATGACGGCGCTGGTGATCAGCGAGATCAGGAGATAGACGCCCATCGTCATGGCGATGATCTCGATGGCCTGCCCGGTCTGGCTCAGCGACGTGCCGGCGAACACGGAGACGAGGTCAGGATAGCCGATCGCGACGGCCAGCGACGAATTCTTGGTGAGATTGAGGTACTGGTTGGTCAGCGGCGGAACGATGACGCGCATCGCCTGCGGCACGACGACCAGGCGGAGCGTGGTGCCGCGGCTCAGGCCCAGCGACGATCCCGCCTCCATCTGTCCGCTGTGGACGGAGAGAATGCCCGCGCGCACGATCTCGGCGATGAAGGCGGCGGTATAGGTGGACAATGCGAGTGTCAGCGCCACGAACTCGGGGATGATCCGCGAGCCGCCGGCGAAATTGAACCCCTTGAGCTGCGGCAACTCGAAGCTGAAGGGCAGACCTGATACCAGGATGGTGACGAGCGGCAGGCCGAACAGCAGTCCTAGCACATAGGGCCAGATCCGGATCATCTGACCCCGCTCGAACAGCGCCCGGCGCGCATAGACGCGCAGCGCCAGCGACGCCACGATGCCGAGCGCCAGCACCGCAAGAAACGCCTCGAAGCCGCTCTCGCCGATCGGGCGGGGAATGACGAGACCGCGATTGCTGACGAAGGCGATGCCGAGCAGCGAAATGCTCTGTCGCGGATTGGGCAAGGCCGCGAGCACCGCCAGGTACCAGAACAGGATCTGGAACAGCAGCGGCAGGTTGCGGATGATCTCGACATAGATCTCGCCGACGCGCGACAGCAGCCAGTTGGGCGATAGCCGGCACAGCGCGACGATGAAGCCGATCACGGTGGCAAAGACGATGCCCACCACCGAGACCACGAGCGTGTTGAGGAGCCCGACCAGGAACACGCGCAGGAACGTGTCCGAGCCGGTATATGAAATCAGCGTCTGATTGACGTCGAAACCGGCGTTGTTCCCGAGGAAGCCGAAGCCGGCGGCAATGTGCTGGTTCTCGAGGTTGGCGCGGGCGTTGGAGACGATCTCATAGGCAATCCAGCCCAGGATCGCCGCGAACGCGAACTGGACGGCGATGCCGTTCCAGCCTGTCTTGCCGCCCAGCACGCGCCTGATCTTCAGCGCGATCTGGGGCGGCGGTTTGCGGGCCTCGGTGCTCATCGCCGCGGGCGCGTGCGCGCGGATCAGCGGATCGGCGGCGCGTACTGGAGACCGCCCTTGTTCCAGAGATTGTTGAGACCCCGATTGATGCCGAGCGGCGAGCCCGCGCCGACGTTGCGGTCGAACATTTCGCCGTAATTGCCGACGGCTTTCACGATGCGCACCACCCAGTCCTTGCTCAGGCCGAGCTGTTCACCGAAATTGCCGTCGGTGCCGAGGACGCGCTTCAGCTCCGGATTTTCCTGTTTCGTCTTCTCGTCGACGTTCTTCGCGGTCACGCCGAGCTCTTCGGTGGTGATCAGGGCAAACAGCGTCCATTTCACGATGTCGAACCATTGGTCGTCGCCGTGGCGCACCATCGGTCCGAGCGGCTCCTTCGAGATGATTTCCGGGAGCACCATGTGATCGCCGGGATTGGCAAGCTTCAGGCGATTGGCGTACAGGCCCGACTGGTCGGTGGTGAAGACGTCGCAGCGTCCGGCTTCGTAGGCCTTGACCGTTTCGTCGTTGGTGCCGAACGCGATCACCTCGTACTTCATGTTGTTGGCCTTGAAGTAGTCGGCGAGATTCTGCTCGGTGGTGGTGCCGGTCTGGACGCAGACCGAGGCGCTGTTGAGCTCGAGCGCCGAGTTCACCTTGAGCGACTTCTTCACCATGAAGCCCTGCCCGTCATAATAGGTCACGCCGGTGAAATTGGCGCCGAGCGAGGTGTCGCGCGAAATGGTCCAGGTGGTGTTGCGCGACAGCACATCGACTTCGCCGGATTGCAGCGCCGTGAAGCGATCCTTCGCGGAGAGAGGCACGTACTTGACCTTGGTCGGATCGTTGAAGATCGCCCCGGCGATCGCACGGCAGACGTCGACGTCAAGCCCGGTCCAGTTGCCCTTGTCGTCCGGCGAGGAGAAGCCGGGCAGGCCCTGACTGACGCCGCAGGACAGCATGCCCCGGTCCTTGACCGTCTTGAGCGTTTGCGCATCGGCGGCCTGGGCAGTCAGGCCGGCGGCGAGAGCGAGAGTGAGAGCCAAGGTTACGCGTTTCATGGGCTTTAGGCCTTTCAAAGTCGTCTCAAGGTCAGGAACGTTGTCATTGGGATCGTCTCTGCCAGGGCTAGCCGTATCAAGACCAGCCTTGCAAGAGTCATGCTGGAAAACCTTGCCGAACACCGCCGATCCCGGGAGGCCCTACCTCAATCCCCGCCGAAAGGCGCCCGCCGTTACGGCTGTGGCGCAAGGCCCGGTCAGGCGATGGATCGAAGGTCGCGGCAGGCCCCTCAACATGCAGCGACTGAATAGCACCTGCGCATCTCAGAACGACTGGCGAGCCGGGTCAAGGGGTTGACGGGACTCTTCTGTGTTCTGTTATTAACGACAGCGGCCTCCGGCCAGCCCGCAAGGTGCCACGCGCGCCTCGCGGAAACGCGCTTTTGAAAGCAGACGCATGGAATCCTCGAACCCCTCCGAGCAGCAGGCCGAGACCCGGCTGGTCACCTCCGGCCGCGACACCAAGGCGCAGAAGGGGTTCGTCAACCCTCCGGTCTTCCACGGCTCGACCGTGCTCTATCCGACCGCCGAGGACCTGCACGCCCATCGCGGCGAGTTCCAGTACGGCCGGCACGGCACGCCGACAACCCGAGCGTTCCAGGAGACCCTGATGGCGTTGGAGGGTCCGCAATGCGCCGGCGTCGGCATCGTGCCGTCGGGCCTGTCGGCGATCTCCACCACCCTGCTCTCGGTGCTGAAGGCCGGCGACCACATCCTGGTCTGCGACAACGTCTATCGGCCCTCACGCAATTTCTGTAACGGCATGCTCACCCGCTACGGCGTCGAGACCGCCTACTTCGATCCGATGATCGGCGCCGGCATCGACAAGCTGTTCAGGCCCAACACAAGCGCGGTGCTGGTGGAGGCGCCGGGCTCGCAGTCGTTCGAGATGCCTGATATCCGCGCGATCGCCGACGTCGCGCATGCGCGCGGCGCGCTCGTCATCGACGACAACACCTGGGCGACGCCGCTCTATCACCGCTCGCTCGAGCAGGGCGTCGACATCAGCATGCAGGCCGCCACCAAATATATCGGCGGTCATTCCGACATCATGTTCGGCACCATCTCGGCCAATGCCAAGGCCTGGCCGCAGATCGCCGAAGGCATCCGCCTGCTCGGCGTCTGCGCCGGCCCCGATGACGTCTTCCTGGCGCTGCGCGGCCTGCGCACGCTGTCGGTGCGGCTGGCGCAGCATCATCGCTCCGGGCTCGACATGGCGCGCTGGCTTGCGAGCCGTCCCGAGGTCGCGCGCGTGCTGCATCCGGCGTTAGAGACCGATCCGGGCCACGCGATCTGGAAGCGGGACTTCACCGGGGCGTCGGGCCTGTTCAGCGTCGTCTTGAAGCCAACGCCACAGAAGGCGGTCGACACCATGCTCGACACGCTAAAACTGTTCGGCATGGGCTTCTCCTGGGGCGGCTTCGAGAGCCTCGTGATTCCCTTCGATTGCGACAGCTACCGCACCGCGACCAAGTGGTCGCCGGGCGGCCCGACTCTGCGTCTGCACATCGGGCTCGAAAGCGTCGACGACCTCAAGGCCGACCTCGATCGCGGCTTCGCTGCCCTGAAGACGGCAATGTGAGCCTGCTCACAAGGCATCGCGCCTCGGGACGCGGCAATCGCGCCCGGCGGACGCGCCAACGCGCGCCGCGGGAACGTGCAGCATCCGCAAACGTTAACGCCATGCGCCAACAAGGGGTTTGATCCGCTGACATTTGGCGCTAGCCTCACCAATCGACTCTAATCCGGACACGGAGCATGGGAACGTTGGTTCTGCTCGATCTGATGGGCGGCGTGGCGCTGTTGCTGTGGGGCCTGCACATGGTCCACAGCGGGATTCTGCGCGCCTTCGGTCCGGATCTGCGGCGGCTGCTTGGCAAGGCGCTCGGTAACCGCTTCAACGCGTTCGCGGCCGGGCTAGGCCTCACTGCCCTGCTCCAGAGCAGCACGGCGACGGCGCTGATCACGAGCTCGTTCGCGGCCGAGGGCCTCGTCAGCCTCGCCGCCGCGCTCGCCATCATGTTGGGAGCCAATGTCGGCACGACGCTGATCGTGCAGGTGCTGTCGTTCAACATCGCAGCCGTTGCGCCTGTCCTGTTCGTGCTCGGGCTGGTCGCCTTCCGCTCCGGCCCGCGGTCGCGGATGAAGGATATCGGCCGCGTCCTCATTGGGCTCGGATTGATGCTGCTCTCGCTGCACATCCTGCTCGACACGCTGGCCCCCGCGGAGAACGCGCCGGGTGCTCGTGTCATGATGTCGGCGATAACAGGCGATCCTATTCTGTGCATCGTCATCGCCGCGCTCGTCACATGGGCGGTGCATTCGAGCGTCGCCAGCGTCCTGCTGATCATGTCGCTGGCCTATTCGCAGTTCATCACGCCTTACGCAGCCCTCGCGCTGGTGCTAGGGGCCAATCTCGGCAGCGCCATCAACCCCGTGTTCGAAGGCGCCAGGCGCGACGATCCCGCGAGCTACCGCCTGCCGCTCGGCAATCTGGCCAACCGCATGATCGGGATCGCGCTGGTGCTGCCATTCCTGAATGGGATCGCCGCGCACATGCACGCCTGGCAGCCGGATCTCGCCAGGATGACGGCGGCCTTCCACATCGCCTTCAATGTCGGCACGGCGGTCATCTTCATCGGCCTGCTCGACACCATGTCGCGCCTGTTGACCCGGCTCCTGCCCGATCGTGTTCAGGAGGCTGATCCGGCTCGGCCGCGCTATCTCGACGAGTCGGCACTCGAGACGCCGTCACTGGCGCTCACCGACGCCGCGCGTGAGGCCTTGCGCATGGGCGATCTCGTCGAGGTGATGCTGCGCAAGGTGATGGCGGCGATGATGACCGGCGATCGCGCGCTGGTCGACCAGGTCTCGAAGATGGACAACATCGTCGACGGCCTCGACGAAGCCATTAAGCTCTACGTGACGAAACTCATGCGCGGCAGCCTCGACGAGAGCGAGGGCCGGCGCGCGATGGAGATCATTTCCTTCGCCATCAATCTGGAACATATCGGCGACATCATCGACAAGAGTCTGAGCGAGCTGGCAACCAAGAAGATCAAGCGCCGCTTTCAGTTCTCGCCAGAGGGCGCCGAGGAGCTCGCCGCGTTCCACAAGCGCACGATGGATTCGCTGCGTATCGCCTTCGGCATCTTCATGTCGGGCGACGCCAACGAGGCGCGCAAGCTGCTGGTGGAGAAGACGGCGCTGCGCAACACCGAGCTTGCCGCCGTCGAGCGCCACCTCGACCGCCTGCGCGAGGGCCGCCCCGAGACCATCGAGACCACCTCGCTGCATCTCGACGTGCTGCGCGACCTGCGCCGCATCCACTCGCATATCTGCTCGGTCGCCTATCCGGTGCTGGATGCGGCCGGCGAGCCCTATCGCAGGCCCGAGGCGGATGCGGCCGCCTTGCCCGAGTCAGGTGCGGCCTCGGCACTGCCGCGCTAGGGCATGATCCGGAAAAGTGCGAAGCGGTTTTCCGAAAAGATCATGCTCAAACAACAACCTAAAGCGCGATGATGATTCATCCTCATCTCATCGCGCTTTAGTCGCCTCGGATCAGCGCTCGACCGTCTTCGAGCCCCGGCCGCGGTTCTTCACGATCAGCATGATGTTGCGGATATAGATGATGGTCGCGAGCGCCTGGCCGAGGATGATCACCGGCTCGCGCTTCACGACGCCATAGACCAGCGTCATCAGCCCGCCGCCCATGGAGCAGAACCAGAACGCCATCGGCACCACGCTGTTGCCGGCGCGCTCGCTCGCGATCCATTGCACGAGGAAGCGCGCGGTGAAGAACAGCTGCGCGACGAGGCCGAACGCCAGCCAGAAATCGAACTTGGCGACGAAGACGTCGTAGAGATAATTGCTCAACGCCTGACCGTATTGGATGATCATGCCTGCACCTCAGTCACATCTGGCGTCGGCTTCTTGCGGCGGATCAGCCACCACACGCCGAAGAGATCCATGATGCCGATCCACAGCCGGTCGAAGAAACCGTAATTTGACACGCCGGAGCGGCGCGGCCGGTCGATCACGTCAACATAGGCGATCTCGTAGCCCTCGCGGCGCACCAGCGCCGGCAGGAAGCGATGCAGCCCGTCGAAATAGGGCATCATCAGGAACACCTCGCGCCGGAACGCCTTCAATCCGCAGCCGGTGTCGCGCGTACCGTCCTTCAGGATCGCGTTGCGAACACCGTTGGCGACGCGCGACTGGAGTTTCTTGAAACCGGTATCCTTGCGGCCGACGCGTTGTCCCGCGGCAAGTCCGACCTTGCTTCCGTTCTCGACGGCCGCGATCAGGTCCGGCAGGAAAGCCGGATTGTTCTGGCCGTCGCCGTCGAGCGTCGCCACGATGGCGCCGCGCGCTGCGCGCACGCCACTACGCACTGCCGCGGACTGGCCGCCGGATCTGGCATGGCGGAGCTGGCGCAGATTGTCCCGCTGCTTCATGATCGCGCCGAGCCGTTCGCCGGTCGCGTCCGTCGAACCGTCATTGACGTAGATGATCTCATAGGCCCAGCGGCCGTCGAGCGCCGCGCCGATCTCCTCGATCAGCGGCACGATGTTGTCGGCTTCGTTGCGCACGGGAACGACGATGGAAACCGAGGGCTGGGAAACCGAAGGCTGGGACGACGACAAATCGAAAGCTCGTGGTTGGAATTGGCCTGCACCCTAAAGGAACCGGCAGCCCCCGGCAGGCAGCCGCTTTTATGGGGCCGATGCCCCGTGGGCAACCCTTTTGAGGCGGCCCGAGACCGCCCCAGCCAGAGGCACAATGGTGCCGTCGGCACGGATCGCAAAGCCGAGCCTGCGGGCCGCGAACCAGTAGCGCACCGCCATGGCGCCGACCATGCCGACCAGGGCGCCGGCCACCACGTCACTCGGGTGGTGCGCGAGCAGCACCAGCCGCGTCAGCAGGATCACGATCGCGTAAGTGAACATGAACACGCGCAGGCGCGGCCACAGCGCCGAGACCGCAAACGCCAGCGCGAACGCCGTCACCGCATGACCTGAGGGCAGGCTGGCATAGGCCCCCGTCCCCTCGAACGGGATGAAGTTGAACGGATTGGCCTTGCCGCCGACGAACGGACGTCCGCGACCGATGAGATATTTCAGGATCTCGGCGATGAATACGGACAGGGCAACAGACAGAAACATGAATTGCAGCCGCGTGCCGACGCCGAGCAGCAATGTGCGGCTTGCGCCGTGCAGCCACGCTGCAACCAGCGCCAGGATCACCAGCGCGCCCCCCAGCACCGAGAGCACATACTCGTCCTTGCCGAAATCGGTGAGGATGCGGATCGGCCACAGGCCGGGCGTGCCACGCGCCGGCATCAGCTGGATCTCGGTCAGATCGAACGCGACCATCAGCACGATGACCAGGGCTGCACCTGCCGCACCGAGCCACAGCGAATGCCGCGCCAGCTTTCGCGCGGCCTCGGCGCGGCGCGAATGGGACGGCGTACGAACGAGTTGCGCCAGGGCGCTCCCCGACACGGCGAGCAATTGCGCGGGATAGCTCGCGCGCGGCGCGATGTCGGTTGGCGCCGACATCCTACTCGGTGCCTTCCGAACGGAAGATCGAGATCGAGATCGCGCGCCCTTGCGAGAAATTATAGCCGTCGATGCGCGTGCCAACCTTGTAGCGCAGCCCGATCGCCTCGGCGCGCTGCACGAAGCCGCGCTCCGAACGCTGCTCGATCAGCGCGAAACGGCAGCTCCCCTGCCGCAGGAAATCCGCCGCGCCCGAACCGTCGGTGAGCAGCGTCTGCGTGCCCGTCAGGAAGACGAGGCTCGGCTCGTGATAGCCGGCCGCGGCCGCCTTCGGGCCGACGCAGGTGACGTTGCGAAGCGCGCGTGCGACCTCGATGCTCGGAAACAGCGGCGTCAGCGACGGCAGCACGATGCCGTAGACCGTCACCGCGAGCATCAGGGCTGCGACCAGCGCGTTGAGCAGCGAGCGCTCGGCGTGGTTGTTGTCGTGAAGCCACCAGGCGAACAGGCCGAAGATCAGCGAGGCCGCGATGAACGGCCAGGCTACGAAGGCCGGTTGCCGCGTCAGCATCACAGCGCCGATAACGGCGATGATCGAGCCGGCCACGGGAATCGCGAACCACCAGGCCGAGCCGCGCATCAGCCAGGACCACGACAGCACGCGCCGCTCCAGCGCGCCCGCGGTGAGGATCGCGATCGCAGGGTACAGCGGCAGCACGTAATGCGGCAGCTTGGTCAGCACCGCCTCGAACACGATCCAGGACGGGACCAGCCAGGCCAGCAGGAATTGGGCGCCGGGCTCGCGCCGCGCGCGCCAGACCGCGGGCGCTGCCATCGCCGCGAGCGGCGCGCCGGGCCAGAACGTGATCCAGAATAGCGCCAGGTACAGTCCAGGCGGCGCGCCGTGGGATTCCTGAGCCCCTAACTTGCTCAGCATGTCGCCGCCGACGGAATCGGCGAAGAAGGCATCGCCCGCGCGCCAGAAGATCGCGACGAACCAGGGCAGCACCAGCACCAGCATCCACATCAGGCCCCAGAGCGGGCGCAGCTTCCACAGCCAGGAGGCATCGCGGTCCTGGATCGCGAGCGCGACGATGGTCAGGCCCGCGAACATCAGGATGAGCGGGCCCTTGATCAGGATGCCCACAGCGAGAGCCGTCCAGAAGATCGCGGGCCAGGTCCAGGGCGGATGGGTCTCGTCCTCGGCGCGCTGCCACGACAAATAGGCCCGCCCCATCGCGCCCATCGCGGCGACCACGCAGAACAGCAGCATCGCGTCGGTTTTCGCAAGCCGCGCCTCGACGCCGAGCAGCACGGAGGCGCACATCAGCAGTGCTGCGAGCACCGCGGCGCGGCGCGTGACGAAGCCGAGCGCCGCCCAATAGGTCATGAGCACAGCACCGATGGCGCCGATCAGCGACGGCAGCCGGTAGACCCAGATCCGCAATTCGGCCTTCGGCAGCTTGAGCGCAGACGCGACTTCAACCGCAGCCGACTGCAACCAGTAGATGCCGACCGGCTTCTTGTAGCGGACGTCCTCCTGGAAGCGGATGTCGACATAGTCGCCGCTCTCGACCATCTGCTTGGTCGCTTGCGCAAAGCGCGCCTCGTCGCGGTCAACCGGCGGGATGGTGAAGAAGCCCGGCAGGAACAGCAGCAGCGCGCACAGCAGCAGGAAGCCGACCGCGCGAGCATGGCTGGCTGTGGCGATGTCGAACATGGACACGAGCCGGCTGCCCGGATTCACCGGGGATTTCGGCTCGCGGGGAGCTCCAAAACGGGGTGTTGGGTAGGTCTCGGCCATTGGTTCCGCTTACGCTGAAACCGTCATTGCCACAACCGCTTGAGGCAGGCTCATTGAATTCGAATGACAACTGTGTCCGTGGCGCCCGTCGCATCGATCACGGTGAGCCGCGCAAAGCCCGGACCGGGCGGATCGATCAGCCGCTGGCGCCGTCCGTCGATCCCGCCCAGCGCGGTGCCATTAACCATGACGGTCATGGGCAGGACGCCGCCGGCGACCTTGACCGGCATGGCCGCGCCCCCCTCGCCACCCGAGCGATCGACGTCGATCCGCGAGCCGTTCAGGGGGAACTGGATGTGCAGAGCCTGTTCGCCCCCCGTCCGCACCAGATCCCCGACCGGGCGGAACCGCCTCAAGGGCAACGGCAGCTTGGTGTTGCTGGCGACCAGGGTTCCCTTTGGTGGCTTCGGCAACGGCGCCAACGTCTTGCCAGTCCGGGCGAAGGCGTCGAACAGGATCGGCGCCGCGGCGACCCGGCCGATCAGGCCCGGAACCGGCGCGCCGTCGGGCCGGCCGACCCAAACGCCGATGGTCATGCGGCCGTCGAAGCCTATCGACCAGGCGTCACGGTAGCCGTAGGAGGTGCCGGTCTTGAAGGCGATGCGGTTGTGGGCGGCGTTCTCCGGCGGCGGGGTGCCGAGCAGCACATTGCCGACTTGCCAGGCCGCGACCTGATCGAGCAGCCGCAGCGGCTCGCGGTCGTCTCTGTCAGTCATGATCTCGCGCAGCGGCTTGGTGGTGCCGAGCCGGGCGAAGCCCGCATAGAGCTGGGCGAGGTCCTGCAGCGTCACGCCGACGCCGCCAAGGCCCATGGCAAGCCCCGGCGCCTCGTCTTTGGGCAGAACCAGATTGCCGCCGGCCTGGCGCAGCCGCGACGCCAGCCGGCTCGCGCCGACGCGGTCGAGCAGGACGATCGCGGGCACGTTCAGCGACATCTGCAGCGCCTTCTTCACCGGCACCGTGCCCTGGAACGTCATGTCGAAATTTTCCGGCGCGTAGGAGCCGAAGCGGACCGGGCGGTCGTCGATCAAACTATCGGGGTGAACGAACCCGTCCTCGAAAGCGAGCCCGTAGATAAAAGGTTTCAGCGTCGATCCCGGCGAGCGGATGGCGCGGGTCATGTCGACCTGCCCTGCCCGGCGCTCGTCGAAATAATCCGCCGAGCCGACGCGCGCCAGCACGTCGCCGCTCTCATTGTCGACCACGATGATGCCGACCGAGATGTTCGGCCCCAGTGCAATGGCGCGGTCGCGCGCCAGCGGCTCCAACACCTTCTGGAGGTTGGCATCGAGCGTCAGCTTGATGACGGGCGTGTCCTTGACCGTCGCAAGCGCCGCGTCGGAGGCATGCGGCGCCAGGATCGGCATCGGCTTGCGCAGTTTTGGTACGGGAACGGCCTTGGCCTGTACCGCATCGTCGAGGCTGACCTCATGTTCCTCGACCATGCGGTCGAGCACACGGTCACGCGCTTTGCGCGCCGCATCGGGATAGCGGTCGAGCCTGCGGGTCTCCGGCGATTGCGGCAGCGCGACCAGCAGCGCGGCTTCCGCCAACGACAACCGCTTCGGCTCCTTGCCGAGATAGGCGATCGAGGCGGCGCGAATGCCTTCGAGGTTGCCGCCGTAAGGCGCGAGCGCGAGGTAGAGGTCGAGGATCTGCTCCTTGCTCAAGCTCCGCTCGATCTCGATCGCACGCACCATCTGCCGCAGCTTTGCATAGAGCGAGCGCTGCCGCCTCGGCTCCATCAGCCGCGCGAGCTGCATCGAGATGGTCGAGCCGCCCGAGACGATGTGGCCGCGCGTCCCAAGCTGAAACGCAGCGCGCCCCAGCGCCAGCGGGTCGATGCCGTCATGTGCGTAGAAGCGTTGGTCCTCATAGGCCAGCAGCAGTTTGAGATAGGTCGGATCGACATTCGCCTTTGTCTCGACCGGCAGCCGCCAGCGCCCGTCCGCCATCGCATAGGCGCGCAGCAGCTTGCCGTTGCGGTCGATGATGGTGGTGGAGACCTGGCGGGCTTCGTCGAAAGGCAGCGGGTCGAGGGAGTAGACCCAGGCGACGAAAGCGCAGACGGCGAGGATGAGCGTGAGCGCGAGCGCGGAGAGGACATGCAGGCCCCTGCCCTTTGCTCCGTCATGGCCGGGCTTGTCCCGGCCATCCACGTTCTTGCCGACGGCGCCACAGTTCGTGGATGCCCGGGACATCTGCGCGAAGACGCGCTTCGCGCTTTTGCCCGGGCATGACGACTGAATATGTGGCTCGACTTTCATCTCACTCACTTCGCCGCCCGCACCTCGACGTTGCCCGTCCCGGTGCGGCCATAGCGCGAGGGATTGTACATGTCCTCGACATAGGCCTGCGGCAGCACGTATTTGCCGGGCGAGACCACACGCACGACATAGGCTACCGTGAAGACCGCCTTGGAATCCGAGGCCCGGTCGACGGCCGCCGTGAAGCGATCGTCGCGGAATTCGGTATCTTCTGGCTCTTCGCCGTCCTCGATCCAGCCCAGCGTTCCGCTGTCGCCCGACGACACCAGTTTTGGATTGTCGATCTCCAGGCCGGCCGGCAGATAGTCGGACACCATGATGTGGCCGTACTCGGGCTTGGCCTCGGTGATCTTCAGCACCACGGCGAAGCGGTCGTTCTGCTTGACCTTGCTGATATCGGCGGGCTTGCCGTCGAGCGAGAAGTAATTGCGCTCGATCTTGAAGCCGTTCGATGCCGCAGGCTCCGGCGTCACCGGCGAACCCGACACCGAGACCACCGCCTGCACCGGCGCATCGCCGGTATTGGTGATCTTCAGCGGCTTGCCCTCCAAGGTCGCCGCCTTGTAGCTGCGGTACAGCGCGGTCTTGACCGGCTGGCCGTCGATCTCCATGGACAGGTTCTCCTTGGCGAGCGCGCGCGCCGCCAGCACCAGCCACGCATTCTCCTGCGTGGAGGTATAGGGCGTCAGCCCGCGCGCGGTCTCGACCCGCAACACCGCCTGCGTCAGCGTCGCCTTCGGCGCATTGCCTTCACTGGCAAGGGAGACCAGCGCAGCGGCATCGCGGAGCTGCGAGCCGTAGTCGGTGCGGCCGAACTCCAGCACAGGCTTTGGCGCGAGGCTGTCGAGCGCGGCGCCATACACCCGTTCCGCGCGGTTGCGGTCGCCGACCAGCGCGAGCGCCGCGGCGAGCTGCGACTTCGCGATGGGAGTTGCGAGGTTGCTCAGCTTGGTGTCGGCGAGATAGCGGAGGTCGCCGATCGGCGCCGCGCCGTTGCGCGCGAGCACGTAGAGGCCGTAGGCGAGATCGCGGCCGCCGTCCTTTTCCGGCTCGTTGCCATTGACGACGGAGTTGCGGATTCGATCCAGCGCATTCTTGAACAGCACATCCGGCACCACAAAACCCTTTTCGCGGGCGCGGGTCAGGAAGTCCGTCACATACGCGTCGAGCCAGGAATCGTCACCGCCGGCCGACCACAGGCCGAACGAGCCGTTCGAGCCCTGGCGCGCCAGCAGCCGTTCGATGGCGTCGCGGATGCGCTGATCGACGTCGGTGTCCATGGCGAGATGCGCGCCGGCCGCGAGCTCGTTGACATAGAGCAGTGGCATGGCGCGGCTGGTGATCTGCTCCGAGCAGCCATAGGGATAGCGATCGAGCGCTTTGAGGATCGTCGCCGCATCGAGCGCAGTCGACAGGCTGGCCGAGACCGAGACGCTACCGGTGCCCGGCACGAGATCGGCGAACATATCCGAGGTCAACGTCAGGCTCTCACCCTTCGCCAGCGTCCGGATCGAGCGCCGCGCCAGCACCTGGGTCGCCGCCTTGACGTCGAGCGCATAATGGCGCGCCAGCGCCAGGCCATTCGGCCCCTTGATGTCGACGTCGAGCGTCGCCTGCCCCGCGGCCGTCGCGTCGATGGCGAACGAGAAAGAGTTGCGCTGCTTGGCGGCGAGCTTGACCGTGGTTGCGGGATTGCCTGATATCTTCACCGGGCCGCCCGTCTTCACGTTGATGACGTAATCGCCGGCCTGCCCCTCGACATTGTCGATCTCGAGATTGACGGTGCCGTGGTCGCCGTTGAGCAGGAAACGCGGCAGGGTCGTGGTCAGCACCACGGGATCGCGGATCACCACATCCGTGTTGGCACGGCCGAGCTTTGTCGCGGTCCACGCCACCGCCATCACGCGCGCGGTCCCGGCGAACTCCGGAATGTCGAAGCTCACTTCTGCGGTACCGTCGGCGGCGACGGTGACGATGCCCGAATAGAGCGCGAGCGGCTTTTGCGCGGGCGGCGAGCCCTGGAGCTCGGCGGCACCGGCGTCGCCGCCGGACTTGATCTGCCCGCGCGTGCCCGACATGCCGTCGATCAGTTGCCCATAGAGATCGCGGATCTCCGCGCTCAGGCGGCGCTGGCCGAGATAATAGTCGTCCGGCGCCGGCGGCTTGTAATTGGTGAGGTTGAGGATGCCGACGTCGACCGCGGCGATGACGATCTTGGCGTCCTCGCCCGGATTGAGGCCGTCGAGCTTGACCGGGATCTTCAACATCGCATTCGGCCGAATCAGCGCCGGCGGCGTCAGCTTCACCTGGAGCGTGCGGGTCTGCTTGTCGATGCCGAACCACTTGAGTCCGATCGCCCGGCCCGGCATGCGTTGCGCGGCCGCATCGAGCGGACGGCGTAGCGTCGCTACCACATAGGCGCCGGTGCCCCAGTCCTTGCCGACCGGGAGCTTCACCTGTGCGGTACCTTCCTTGACGTCGATGGTCTGCGTCGTCAGCAGGCGGTCGCCAAGCACGTTGACGGTCAGCTTGCCGGCGCTGCGGACGTTGACCGAGACGGTCATGGTGTCGCCCGAGGCGTATTGCGGCTTGTCGATCGAGGTCTCCAAGAGGTCCGGCGTGTCGGCGCTGCCGTCGGAATACCAACCGACGTCGAACTGCACCGAGGTCACCGGGCCGTCGGCGTCGTTCGACTTCACATCCAAACGATAGCGGCCGGGCTGCGGGGTCAACGAGATCCGTGACGGCTTGTCGGCGGCAACGGTCACGTCACCGTCAGAGATGCGCGAGGTCGACTTGACCGGCTCGTACTCCCAGTAATTGCTCTGGCGATACCATTGGTAGCGCGACTCCATCTTCAGGAGCTCGTAGCGCAGGCCGTCGCGGCGAAGCCTCTCGCCCTCGGGCGAGACGAACACGACATCGAAATCGGCCTTGTCGCCCTCGGCGACGTTCTTGTCGCCAAACAGCGGCTTGATGCCAATCATCGCGGCCGCGGGTGCGACCGGCAGCACGATCTTGCGCTCGACGGCACGGCCGCCGGTCTCGACCATGCGGACGAAAATCTGCGCCTCCTGCGGCCGCGTCGAGGCGGGCTGCTTGTCCAGCGTCACCGGGAAGGTCGCAACGCCGTTGGCGTCGGCCTCGGGCAGGTTCTCCAGCGGCGTGCGCTCGTTCGAGGTGGTCTCCTCGTCGGCGACGCCGAACTGGTAGCCGGCAAAGCCCGGCCGCTCGGACGCGGGCGCAACCAGCATGTCGCCTTCGAGCGCCAGGCCCGAGGCCGGCGCGCCATAGAGGAAATGACCGTCCGCCTTAAGCTCCACTGGAGCGTTAGCTTTGATCAGCTTGTCCTTGGCAGACAAGTCGAATTCGATCCTGTCAGGGACGTAGTCCTCGACCATGAAGGTGGTCTCGCCGACCGACGACCCCTTCGGATCGGTGAAGGCGCGCACCCGCCAGGTCCCGGTCGGGACGGCCGAGTTGAGCGGCACGGACAACGAGCGTCCGCCGGCACCCTGGTCGGACAGCACGGCGCGGCGGAATTCGACACCATCAGGGCGCTCGATCACCAGGGTCATCGGCCCGCCGGTGACGGCGTTACCTTGCCCGTCGCGCAAGAGCGCGGTGAGATAGACGGTCTCGCTGGGGCGGTAGACGCCGCGCTCGGCATAGACGAAGGCGTCGGCGCCTGCCGGCACCGCGCGGCCAGAGACGCCACGGTCGGACAGGTCGAAGGCGGAGGTCTTCAGGCTGAGGAAGGCATAGTCGGCCTTCTCGCCGGTCACGGTGAGCATCGCCGGCGACAGGCCGCCCTCGCCGCGCGCAAGCCCCGCCTCGAACAGCACGTGGCCAGAATCGTCGGTCTTGCGGGTGGCCAAAATCTCGTTGTTGCGCGCGACCAGCCGCACCTCGGCTTTGCCGACCGGATCGGTCGACGCCAGCGAATTCACGAAGACGTGGATGCCGTCATTGCCGGAATAGGCTGTGACGCCGAGATCGGAGATGATGAACCATTGGGTAGCGAGCTGGTAGTCGTCGTCCGAGCCCGGCCCCTTGGCCGCGGCCGTCATCACGTAGACGCCGGGCTGGAGCTCGCCGAGCGCCTGGTCGACCGGGAATGCGGTGGTGACGTCCTGGTTCAGCGTCATCGCGGTCGCGAGCTCGCCGGTCCAGACTTTCACACCGCGCTCGCCGCCGAGATCGCTGAGCTGATATTTCGACAGCGTCTTCTGGAAATCGCTATCGACCACCGTGTTGATCAGATTGCGGTCGCCGATCCGGAACACGTTGATGTTGACCGCGGGCGTATTGACGCTGACCACGGGAATGCCGCGCTGGCCGGTCTTCGGCAGCACATAGGCGCGGCTGTTGAAGCGCACGAAGGGCTTGCGGTCGCGCACATAGATGTTGAACTCGGCCGATTTCGGCAGGCCTTCCTTCACGGTAGACGGCAGGCCGGCACGCAGATTGACGTTGTAGCGCTCGCCATGCTTCAGCCCGTCGACGCAGAGCTGCTTGCCCTCGGCCGACAGCGCCGGCTTGTCCTGGCCCGCCAGCGCCAGGTACGGCGCGAAATCGGTGCGCTTGGCGAGCTCCTCCGAGAATTGGAAGCAGGCGCGCGGGCTCGCCGAGTCCGAGTCCACGGTGTAGTCGAGCAGCCGAAAACCGTGCTCGTCGCGCATCTTCTCATATTGGCCGCGGACGTCGGCGACCTCGCGCATGTCGAGCGACAGCCGCAGCGCATCCAGCGCCGGCCGCCACAGTTTCCGTTCGGACAGCGACTTGCCGAGCACCGCGAGCGCGTCGGCCTCCTCGCCCCCATTGCCGGCACGCTGGTAGGCGATGTAGGCGGCAGTCGAGGCGCGCTCCAGCAGGAAAGTCTGCTCGCTCGAGCTCTTCGGCGTGATCTGGAAGATGACTTTTGCCAGTCGCAGCCAGTTGCCGGCATCCTCCGGCGTGGTCGTGGCGATCTGGCCGAGCACCGACAGGCCGGTGCGGTAATCGTTGCGCCGGAAGGCGGCGTCGGCGTCGGTGCGCAGCGTCGCGATGGTCTTCGCAACCGGCCCGGCCTCGCCCTTGATCTGCGCCTCCAGCTTGATCGCGGAATCAGCGAGGTCGTCCCGCTTGAACGCCTTGTCCGCCGCGTGCGCGGCCACAAGGCCAAACGCCAGCGTGGCGCAGAGTGTGACGGCGCGAACCAGACCGATCATGGATGGACTCCCGGAAATCGCGGACGAACGCCCGCTGGCGCATGAAGTGCGCGGAAAGGTGACGGACTCAAGGCGATGGAACCAAAGGTGCAGATACCGCCGCGCACGCCGTCCTGATGGCGCAGCAATACCGAACCAGTCGACCGGCGGCCGTGTCCCGGAAGCTGGCCAGCGCTCCCGGCGATGTGATCCATCGTCCAGTACGCGGCCGCTCAACCCGGCACCCTGACACCCCGCCGTTCCGCTTTGTCGCGGCTTCGAGGAAAACGGTTCGGTTCAGGCTTGGCGAAAGACGATATTTTTCATATTGGCATGGTAGATGAACAGCTGGCCCCAAACCAGGGCGGCTCAAGACGGTCCCGTAGCTCAACTGGATAGAGCATCAGATTTCTACTCTGAGGGTTGCAGGTTCGATTCCTGCCGGGATCGCCAATGATTTCAGTTAGTTAGGTGGGGGTCGACGGTCGAGTTTTGTATTGCGCCTGTTGCGCAAATTTTCCACCGTGTTTCCCGTGATCCGCTCAGGTTCGCGCTATCCGGCGCGACATGAGGCGGCATTTCATTGTGTGGCTTCGTCGGGTGTCCACAATCGATTCTGTTGATGGAGTTCAAGTCCGCGACAGCCTCGGATAACATCAAGTAGGTGGCTGAGTTCGAGGATCGGCGTGATGACGAGCGGACGTGGTAAGTTATGTTTTGTGATTGGCCCGATCGGGGAGTCCAACTCCGAATCCAGGACTCATGCGGACTGGCTGCTTGGAGGTATTATTCGCCCTGTTTTCGATCAGCATTTTCGAGACTTCGATGTCCAGCGAGCGGATGAAATAAAGGCGCCCGGCGACATCAACTCGCAGGTGATCCAGAGGCTGTTTGACGCCGAAGTGGTCATCGCCGACATGAGCATGCACAATGCTAACGCGTTTTATGAGCTCGCCGTGCGCCACATGATGCGGTTGCCAACGATTCACATGATACTCGCCGATCAAAAAATTCCTTTTGACGTAGCTCCCCATCGCGCGATTCCTTTTAGCCGCAATCAATGGCAGGACATCGAGAAAGCAAAAGCCGAACTCAAAAGCGTGGTTGCTGAAGTGATCGCGCCAGGCTTCATTGTTGAGAATCCGATTACTCATGCGCGTGCCAAATTCGAAATCGACCAGCATGCAACTCCGGAAATGCAGGCACTTACTACTGATGTGCAAGATCTTCGAAGCAGACTCGACGATATGTACGATCAAATGGCCGCAGAGCGGGAACGAGTAAACTTGCAGCTGGGCATTCCACCGATGGGCGGTTTGGTGCGCTCATCAACCGGCAGTTGGCTTACCACTCCGGAATTTTTGAGGGCTGCGGCAGCAAACACGATTGCAGGAAATGTCCCCGCATCCGCAGCCATGAACCATGAATTCGGGAGAGGGCTTGATATTCTAAGTTCGTCGCAGAAAATCACGAAGAAATCGGACGAATAGCTCTAATTCTGACTTCGTAAGCACTAGCAGTCTGCTGAAGAACCCCCTCGCCACGGAGGGGGCTTGGTGATTCACTTTATCCATCTCGAATCGTCAGAGGCGATCATGCGCGGCAGGTTTAAGGACCAGGGCGGCCTGTTTTCGTACATCGCGCCCGATAAGCGGGTGCCAGCGAACCATCCGCTGCGGAAGGTCCGGGAACTTGTCCGGAATGTTTTGAGTGATTTGAACCGCAGCCTTGGGAGGCTCTACGCCAGCGAGGGGCGTCCTTCGATCCCGCCGGAGCAATTGC
>NZ_JARWCR020000021.1:0-138492 GCF_029846695.2 Bradyrhizobium nivariense
GTTTGGGGGGCGGGCGCGTTGCCCTCGGTGGCGCGGGTGCTGGCGCGGCGGAAGGCATCGCCACTGCCGCTGTTGCGGGCGCCGCCACCGGGGCGCGAGGCCTCGCGAGCACGCTGGGCGGCCTCGGATTCGACCTTGCGGACGGCCTCTTCCAGCGACAACCGTTCGCGGGTGATCTCGGATTCGGAGAGCGGCGGCTGCACGCTGCGGAGCTGCGCGATCAGCGCCGTGCGCGCCCGCTCGTAGAGCGCGCGACGGCTCTCGCCGGGAGCATTGGGGTCCAGGGCGGCAATAGCGCGGGCAATCAGCGGATAGTAATCAGCCATTTCAACTCAACTATGCGCACGTCCCGGTAAGATATCGTTAAGCCTCAAACGGATTTTGCACCAGGATAGTATCCTCGCGTTCAGGGCTGGTGGAAAGCAGCGCGACCGAGCACCCCACCAATTCCTCGATCCGGCGGACATATTTGATGGCCTGGGCCGGCAGGTCGGCCCAGGAACGGGCGTTTGCGGTCGGCTCCTTCCAGCCCTCGATGGTCTCGTAGATCGGCTCGACCCGGGCCTGGGCGCCCTCGCCCGCCGGCAGATGGTCGATTTCCTTGCCGTCCAGCATGTAACCGGTGCAGACGTCGATCGTGTCGAAGCCGTCGAGGATGTCGAGCTTGGTCAGGGCCAGACCGGTGATGCCGCAGGTGCGGACGGTCTGCCGCACCAAGACGGCATCGAACCAGCCGCAGCGGCGCTTGCGGCCGGTGTTGACGCCGAATTCCTTGCCGCGCCGGCCAATCTCCTCGCCGATCTCGTTGTTGAGTTCGGTCGGGAACGGGCCTTGGCCGACGCGCGTCGTATAGGCCTTGCAGATGCCAAGCACATAGCCGACCGCGCCCGGACCCATGCCGGTGCCGGTCGCCGCCTGCGCCGCCACCGTGTTGGACGACGTCACATAGGGATAGGTGCCGTGGTCAACGTCGAGCAGCGCGCCCTGTGCACCCTCGAACAGGATCCGTTTGCCCGCGCGCCGCTCGATGTCGAGCAGCCGCCATACCGTCTCGGCATAGGGCAGCAGCTGCGGCGCGAACGCGCTCAGCTCTGCCAGGATCTCCTTGTCGTCGAACTCCGGCAGATTGAGGCCGCGGCGTAATGCATTGTGGTGAGCGAGGAGCCGGTCGATCTTGTGCGGCAGGGTGTCGAGATCGGCGAGGTCCATCAGACGGATGGCACGACGGCCGACCTTGTCCTCATAGGCCGGGCCGATGCCGCGGCGCGTGGTGCCGATCGCGGTCGCGGCGTTGGAGGACTCGCGCAAGGCGTCGAGCTCGCGATGCAACGGCAGGATCAGTGTGACGTTCTCCGCGACGCGCAGATTCTCCGGGCCGACCGTCACGCCCTGCCCGCGCAGCTTGGCAACCTCGTCGAGGAAAGCCTGCGGATCGAACACAACACCGTTGCCGATCACCGCCAGTTTCGACGGGCGCAGCACGCCAGAGGGCAGCAGCGCGAGCTTGTAGGTCTCGCCATTGATCACCAGCGTGTGGCCGGCGTTATGGCCGCCCTGGAAACGGACGACGATATCGGCCTGCTCCGACAACCAGTCGACGATCTTGCCCTTTCCTTCGTCGCCCCACTGGGCGCCGACGACGACAACATTGGCCATTCGCGGGTAATCCTTCGAAGATTTCTCTGTAAGCGGTATGATCCAAACGGAAAACCGGTACCCACTTTTCCGGGATCATGCCTGCGCCCAGCCCGCTTCCCGGCCAGAGGCCGTTCGCACGCGAGGCAGCCCAACCGGATAAAGGAAGCAGCCTCTCTAGGCAAGCAAGAACCGGGCTTTTTTCGGGGCCTGGATCGCACTCCAAGCCTTTGATATCCCCTGAAAATCCAGAAATACTCCGAGGCGGCGCGATAGCTTCGACCAAAGCGTAGGACACTACATCTGCCGCTGCATGGTCGCGATGCATCCGTCCCCCGTTGATGCAACCTCGATTTCCGTGTCTTTGAGGGGAGCCGGGCTACGAGCCGGCCCGGACACCCCCGGGCCCGGAGGCTTGGCGCATGACGCGGGGCCATAACAATCACAATGTCCGCCACCGGCCAGACCACGAGCGCGGAAACATCCGGTCACAACTGGATCGCCAACCAGCCTTACCTGCTGCTCAGCATCACCGCGTTGTGCTGGGCGGGCAATGCCATCGTCGGGCGGCTCGCCGCCGGCCATATCCCGCCGGTCACGCTGTCGTTCCTGCGCTGGTTCTTCGCTTTTCTGCTGGTGCTGCCGTTCGCCTGGAAACATCTTGCGCAGGACTGGCCGGCAATCCGCGGCAAGCTCGGCCTGATGGTCACGCTCTCGATCACCGGCATCGGCGCCTTCAACACGCTGCAATATTGGGCGCTGGAGCATACGCAGGCGCTCAACACGCTGCTGCTCCAGTCGGCCGCGCCGCTGGTCGTGGCGTTGTGGTCGCTCGCCATCCTCGGCGTCCGGCTCACCGCGGCGCAGGCTTTTGGCGTGCTGCTGTCGATGTGCGGCGTGCTCACGATTTTGCTGCATGGCGATTTCACCACGCTGTCGAACATCGATTTCAACAAGGGCGATCTCATCTTCCTCGTCGCGCTGATCTTCTTCGCGCTCTATTCGGTGCTGACCTTGAAGCGGCCGCCGATGCACGGCCTGTCGTTCCTCGCCTTCACCTTCGGCTGCGGTGCTGCCTGTCTCATTCCGCTGGAGATCTGGGAGCTGTCCGCGCGTCCCGTGATGAAGCTCGACGGGCCGAACCTCCTGACCCTGTTCTATGTCGCGGTGTTCCCCTCGACGCTGGCCTATCTCTGCTTCAACCGTGGCGTCCGCCTGATCGGCGCCAACCGCGCCGCGCCGTTCTTCCACGTCGTGCCGGTGTTCGGCTCGATCATGGCGATGGCGTTTCTAGGCGAACACCCGCAGGCGTTCCACTTCATCGGCTTCGCGCTGGTGCTCTCGGGCGTGTTCGTGGCGTCGCGGAAGCAGGCGAGCTAGGCTCGGAACCCCTCAAGTTGCACATGTCGAGCCGAGCCTGACCTTGGTCGCGCTTACTGTCTGATCGTCTGCGATCAAGCGTTCGCTGACGGGTTCATCCATACCATTTCCCAAACATAGCCATCTGGGTCTTCAATGTGTCGGTTGTACATGAAGCCGAGATCCTGCGCCGGATTGGGATCGGCGCGACCGCCCGCAGCCACCGCGCGAGCCAGCGTTGCATCGACGGCATCGCGGTCGTCGACCGTCAGAGCGAACATAGCCTGGCTGTCGCGCCGCGCGTCGCCGATCTCGCGTTGGGTGAATTCGCGGTAGCTGTCGTGGGTCAGCAGCATCACCCCGATCGCGTCCGTAAACATGAGCGAGGTCGAATTCGCACCGGAGAACTGGGGATTTACTGCGCCGCCTAGCGCCACGTAGAACGCCGTCGATGCGGCGAGGTCGCGTACAGGCAGGTTGACCAGAATCATCTTGGACATTGCTTTTCCTTCAAAAGCGGCTGGAAGCCGCGCTATGGTCTGAAATCAGGAACAGGAAACTCTCAACGCTCCACCCTGAACCGCATTCAAATGTAGCGCGCAGCGCCCATGCAGAGCGCGGCGATGCCCAGCAGGCCCGCCGCCACGCGTTGGGCGGCGGCGATACGTGAACGGAGGTCCTCCGGCTTGCCGGCGCCACGACGCAAGGCCATGAGCGCACGGGGACCGATGACCGCCTGAACACCGGCCGCGATCAGTGCGCAGGCCGCACCGACCGCGAGGACCTGCTCGGTCGTGCCGAAACTGCCGGAATGAACGAGATGCCCGAGATAGCCGCCGGTCAGGATGGCTATCGTCGCCGCGCCGAGTTGTGGAAAGACCAGTTGCTCAGCGCCGACACCGCCGATACGGGCCAGCGCAAAGCTTGATCCCGCCCAGAACACGGACGACAACACATGAAGCGACAGGGCGATCACGAGGGCAGTCTGCATGGCAAGCTCCGAACCGGCTTCTAAATTAGATATACATCATGTATAGTCAATACGTCAACAGAATGGCAAGGCGATGCCGAAGCGCAATTACGTGAGCTCCGCGCGGGCTTCCGCGGCGGCGGAGACGCGCGAGCGCATCATCGCGGCCGGCGCGCGGCTATTGCGCAAGGACGCGAGCATTGCGAACTTCTCCCTCGACGTCGTCGCGAAGGCGGCCGGCGTCACGCGGCTGACCGTCTACAACCAGTTCGGGTCGCGGCGCGGATTGCTGGAGGCCGTGTTCGACGACATCGCGCGTCAGGGCGGACTGTTCGAACTGGCCGAGGTGATGGCGATGGCAGATCCGCGCGCCGCGCTCGACCGCGTCGTCGAAATCTTCTGTACGTTCTGGGGGCACGATCCCGCCATCGGCGGGCTCAACCAGGCCATCGCGACCGATCCCGAATTCGGCGAGGCGCTGATCGAACGCAACGAGCGACGGCGCGAGCTGCTCACCGCGATCGTGCAGCGCGTCGTCGGGAAGCGCGCCGCAAAGCGTGCGTTGCGGGACACGGTCGATCTGATCTTCGTGCTGACGAGCTATCCGACCTTTGCAGCGCTGAGCCCAGAGCGGTCGACTGAGGAGGTCTGCCGCCTGTTGCAGAGGGCTTGCCACGCTGCCGTCGATAAGACGGCTCAAAATGAGCGAAAGAAGTGAGCGTCGCGGCACTTCCTCTTCCTTCTCCCCTTGTGGGAATGAAAAGCAGCGCGCCGCACGAGAGAGCGCGCTATTTCGTCTTGACCTTGCTGTACGCTTCGCTGGTCGCAATGATGACGTGCTCGGCGCAGCCGTTGACGCGATGCGGGTCGGCCTCCCGCTCGTAGGCCTCCGACGTCATCATGTCGAGGAAGGCCGCGACTGTGGGATAGTAGACCAGCGCGACGAAATCCCAGGCGTTGCCCTGCTGCGGGCCGAGCGCGACCGCCTTGGCGTCGCCGGTCCAGAGCAACGTGCCGCCGCGCGCCTTGATCATGGGCACCGTGACCGCACTGTAGCGCAAATAGGCGTCCCAGCCGGAACCTTCGCCGTCGCCCGAACGCGCGTGGAAGCGCATCAGGTTCAACATCACCACCGGTGCATGCTGATCGAGCCGCTCCAGGCCGTCGATGTTCAACATATTAACCGCCAATGCCGCCTCCTCTGGTCATGGCTGCATTGTAGCATTGCGGTCGCGTGACTTGTGTCACCACGCAAATCGGGCACAAGCTTGCGTCCAACGCCAATGACGACCGCTTCGCCCGCGCCACCGGCCCCCAATGCGGCCAGTTGGCTCAACAACCAGCCTTACTTGCTGCTCAGCCTGAGCTCGCTGTTCTGGGCCGGCAACATCGTGCTCGCGCGCCATGTCGGCGCGCATGTGCCGCCGCTGACGGTGACCACGATCCGCTGGTTCGGCGTGTTCCTGATCCTCCTGCCCTTCGCCTGGCCGCATCTGAAGCGCGACTGGCCGAATCTACGCAAGAGCCTGCCGCTGATGCTGTTCCTGTCGCTGGTGGGCTTTGCCTTCAACAATGCGATCTCGTACTGGGCGATGCAATACACGGAAGCGCTGAACGCGCTGCTGATCCAGTCGGCCGGACCGCTGTTCGTGGCGCTGTGGTCGCTGGTGCTGTTCGGCGTGCGGCTGACCGGTGCGCAGCTCGCCGGCGTCGCGATCTCGCTTCTCGGCGTGCTGATCATTATCCTGCGCGGCGATCTCGCGGCGCTGGCGAGCATCAGCTTCAACAGGGGCGACATCATGTTCGCCTCCTCGCTGGTGGCGTTCGGCCTCTACTCCGCCTTCATCCCGCGCCGGCCAAAGGTTCATCAACTCTCCTTTCTCTCCTTCACCACCTGCTGCGGAGCGACGATGCTGCTGCCGACCGCGATCTGGGAGGCCTGGAGCGGCCGGGTCCTGCAACTCGACGGGGTGACGCTGGCGACGCTGGGTTACATCCTGATCTTTCCCTCGACGCTGGCCTATCTGTTCTTCAACCGCGGCGTGGCGCTGATCGGCCCGAACCGCGCCGCACCGTTCTTTCATCTGGTGCCGGTGTTCGGCTCGGCGATGGCGATCCTGCTGCTCGGCGAAAAGCTCCAACCGTTCCATTTGATCGGCTACGCGCTCGTGCTCGCCGGCGTCGTGATCGCCTCGCGCCAGGGCTCAGCGGTGAAGTAATTCCGCGACGCGGAGACCAGGCGACAAACTCGCGCCTTCCGATTTCGACGAGGAGACGCTAGGTTCCCCGCCAACGAAAAAGAGGGAACGACCAGACATGCTTTCAGCGTTGATCCGAAACCTGCGTGCCATCGGCACGGCCACCCTTTGTCTCGCCGCCGCATCGACTGCGCAGGCCGACAGCTGGCCCAGCCGCAACATTACGCTGGTGCTGCCGTTCGCGGCCGGCAGCGGCACCGACACCACGACGCGGCTGATCTCGCAGCATTTGTCGCAGGCACTCGGCGTCGGCATCGTAATCGAGAACAAGGCGGGCGCCAACGGCATGATCGCCGCGACCTACGTCGCGCGCGCCGCGCCCGACGGCTACACGCTGCTGGTGACCACCAACACCACGCATTCGGCCAATCTCTATCTGCTCAAAAGCCTGACCTACGACCCGGTCAAGGACTTCACCCCGATCGCGCGCACCGGCGACCTGCCCTTCATGCTGGTAATCCACCCGGAGGTGCCGGCCAAGACCGTCGGCGAGCTCGTCGCCTACGGCAAGGCCAATCCGGGCAAGCTGAGCTACGCCTCCGGCTCGTCCTCGGCGATCGTCTCGGGCGCGACCTTTGCGCACAATGCCGGGCTCGACCTCCTGCACGTGCCCTACAAAAGCTCGCCGCCGGCGCTCAACGACGTCATGGGCGGCCGCGTCTCGATGATGTTTGTGGACATCCTGACCGGCCTGCCCCACGTCCAGGGCAACGCGCTACGTGCGCTCGCCGTCACGACGAAGGACCGCTCATCGCTGGTGCCGACCCTGCCCTCGATGCAGGAGGCCGGCGTGCCGGACTTCGACATCTCGTCGTGGCAAGGCTATTTCGGCCCCGCCGGCATGCCCAAGGAGATCGTGACGCGACTCAACGCCGAGATCCGGAAGATCGTCGAGAAGCCGGAGATCAAGGCCCAGCTCGGCACCCTCGGCATGGACGCGTTTTCCGGCACGCCGGAGCAGCTCGGCACGTTCGTGAACGAGCAGCTCGTGTTGTGGGAGAAGCTGATCCGGGAGGCGGGGATCGAGAAGCAGTGAGAGAGGCCATAGCAATACTGTCATCGTCCGCGAAGGCGGACGATCCAGTATTCCAGAGGCGGCTGTACTTGAGCCGAGAGGCCGCGGCGTACTGGATGCCCCGCCTTCTTTCGCGGGGCATGTCAGCAAGCCTTACGCCGCGCGCACCTTGGCCAGGAAGCCGTCGACTGCGCTGCGCAGCGCGCCGGACTGGTTGTCGAGCTCGCGGGCGTTGGTGAGCACGTCGGTGGCGGCGCTGCCGGTCGCTTCCGCGGCCGAGGTGACGCCACCGATATGGGTGTTGATCTCGCTCGAGCCGGCCGCGACCGACTGGATGTTGCGGGCGATCTCACGGGTGGCCTCGCCCTGCTGCTCGATCGACGCGGAAATGCCCGCGGTGATCTCGCTCATCTCGGCGATGGTCTGGGTGATGCCGCCGATGGCCGCGACCGCATCGCTGGTCGAGGTCTGCATCGCCGCGACCTGGGCGGAGATTTCCTCGGTCGCCTTCGCGGTCTGGTTGGCAAGCGCCTTGACCTCAGAGGCGACGACGGCGAAGCCGCGACCGGATTCACCGGCACGGGCCGCCTCGATGGTGGCGTTGAGGGCGAGCAAATTGGTCTGCGCCGCGATCGAGTGGATCAGCTTGACCACCTCGCCGATCTTCTCGGCGCCGGTGGAGAGCTCCTGCACCGTGGCGTTGGTGCGCTCGGCATCGTTGACGGCGCGGCTCGCCACTTCGGTCGAGCGCGTCACCTGGCGGGAGATTTCCGCAACCGAGCTCGACAGCTCCTCGGCAGCCGCAGCAACCGTGCCGACATTGCCCGACGCTCTCTGCGAGGCCGCGCCGACAGTCGCAGCACGCGAAGAGGCGTCGCTGGCGGTCGCAGTCATCGACTGCGCCGTGGCTTGCATGCCCGTCGCGGCCGAGGAGACCGAGCGGACGATGCCGTTGACGCTGCGTTCGAAGTCGCTGGCGATGCCCTCCATCGCGCTGCGACGTTCCGCCGCGGCGCGATCCTTGGCATCGGCTTCGCTCTTCTCGATCTCACGAATGCGTAGTGCGTTGTCCTTGAAGATCTTCACGGTCGAGGCCATCGCACCGATCTCGTCACCGCGGCCGACGCCGGGAATGTCACCCTCGAGCTTGCCGTCGGCGAGATCCTTCATGCGGGTGCCGAGCAGCGCCAGCGGACGGCTGATGCTGCGACCGATCAGCCAGGCAACGCTGCCGGCAACGATGACGATGCCGAGCATGGCGAGGCCGAGCAGCCAGTAGACCGGGCCCATCTTGGCGTCGATGTCGTCGAGATAGGCGCCGGTGCCGAGATACATGTCGAAGCCGGGAATGGCGACTGAGTAGCCGAGCTTGCGGATCGGCTTCTCCTGGCCGGGCTTCACGTATTCATAGAAGAGCAGGGTTTCGCCGTTGGCCTTGACCCCGTCCATGATCTCGCGAGACAGCTTGCGGCCGTTCGTCTCCACATCCATGCGGTTCTGGCCGATCTGCTTCGGATCGGGCGCGAGCTGCGTGATGCCGTCATAGGTGGTGCCGAACAGATAGCCGGAATTCTTGTCATACGTCATCGCGTTGCCGTAGCGGCGGAGTTCCCCGAGCGCGGCATCCTTCGTCATCTCGCCGGCGCTGACCCGCTTCATCAAGGTGGCCGCGTAGTTGCGCGCCAAATCGACGATCGCCTTGGTCTGATCGATGCGCGCACCCACCATCTCGCGCTTCATCAGGTAACCGGCGAGAACTCCGGAGATGCACAGGCCGAACAAGGTGACGCCGACAAGGATGCCAAGCTTGGGGGCGATCTTCATATTGCTCAACTTCACGGGATGGCTCCGGAGATAAAGGGATGCGGGCGCGCGAGTGAATCGATCGAAATTAAATCAACTCTTAGTGTGAGACCCCTTAGCAAGTTACTTACATGCCTCCGTAGAAGGCCCGACAATGCCGGGAAAACGGCAAATAATCGTCGCGCCGGACAACCGTGAATTGTACGCGCTCGCCTCGCTTTCGCGTAAAAGACGCAAAGGCCCGCCACGAAGGCCGGGTCCACAACAAGAACCGACAAGCCAAATCGGGAGCAGAACATGCCGAAATACAGGGTGGTGACGCCGAAAGGCGCGAGCTTCACGGTCGCGAGCAGCGATTATTCCTACGAGCGCGAGGCGCTCGACCCGATCGAGGCCGAGATCGTCGAGGCGCCCACCGACGAGGCCGGGTTCATCGCCGCCGCGAAGACCGCCGACGCCATCTACGCCAAGGGCATCCCGATCACCAAGACCATCATCGACGCGCTGGAGACCTGCAAGGTCATCACGCTCGGCTCGGTCGGCGTCGACAGCGTCGACATCAAGGCCGCGACCGCGCGCGGCATTCCCGTCACCAACATCCCCGACACCTTCATCGAGGAGGTCGCCGACCATGCCATGATGCTGCTGCTCGCGGGCTTCCGCCGGCTGGTCGAGCAGGACCGGATGGTGCGCGGCGGGCGCTGGGCCGAGGGCCGGCCGGCGCTGTCGAAGATTCCGCGGCTGATGGGCCAGACGCTCGGCTTCATCTCGTTCGGCCGCGTGGCGCGTGCAGTTGCGAAACGCGCGGCGCCGTTCGGCCTGCGCATGATGGCCTACGATCCCTTCATCCAGGAAACGCTGATGTCCGACCACGGCGTGATTCCCGCGACGCTGAACGAGGTGCTGTCGCAATCCGACTTCGTCTCGATGCACGCCCCCGCCCGGCCAGAGGTGCATCACATGCTCACCGAGAAGCACTTCCGGCAGATGAAGAAGGGCTCGGTCTTCATCAACACCGGCCGTGGCGCCACCGTGGACGAGGAAAGCCTGATCAAGGCGCTGCAGGAGGGCTGGATCGCGCACGCCGCGCTCGACGTGCTGGAGAAGGAACCGCCCTCGCACAACAATCCCCTGCTCGGCATGGAGAACGTCACCCTGACCGCCCATGTCGCCTCGGCCTCGGCACGGTTCGACGAGGCGCGCAAGCGGCGCGTGGGCTACGAATTGTCACTGGTGCTTCAGGGCATGTGGCCGGTAAGCTGCGTCAATCCGTCGGTGCTGCAAGACACCGCGCTCCGCCGCTGGCAGCCCGTCAGCATGGACCGCGGCCCGAACAGCTAGGCGGCCGGCCGCCAGGCGCGCCGGAAACCGGAACGACCCTTCACCGGCGATCAACGCCGGGAAGGGAAACATATAGGGAGGAACCGATGAGGAACGACATCACGCGTCGTGATGCCTTGGTGCTGGGCCTGTCCGCTACCGCGCTTGCGGCAACCGGTGTTGCAGCGCACGCTCAATCCGCGATCAAGGCCGCTGACGTCCCCGCCCCGAAACTGCCGATCGAGAAGGGCGCAACCCTGCGCATGCTGCGGCCGGTGCGCTTCGTCCAGGCCGACGAGGACGTGTTCCGCGCCAATGCGGCCAAGTTCACCAAGGACACCGGCGTCGAGGTCAAGGTCGACTTCGTCGGCTGGGAAGACATCAATCAGCAGACCGCGGTGACAGCCAATTCCGGCGCCGGCCCCGACATCATCATCGGCTTCTCCGATGCGCCGCACATCTATATCGACAAGCTGATCGAGCTGACCGACGTCGCCGACTATGTCGGCAAACGCTATGGCGGTTGGCTGCCGCTGGCGCAGCGCTACGGCAAGAAGAACAAGAGCGACGCCTGGATCGGACTGCCGTTCGGCGCCACCGCGGGTCCCCTGATCTACCGCAAGTCGATCCTGCAATCGGTCGGCTTCGACAAGGTGCCGGAGGACCACGCCGGAATCGTCGACCTCTGCCAGAAGCTCCACAAGGCCGGCAAACCGGCGGGCTTCGCGCTCGGCAACGCCAAGGGCGACGGCAACGGCTTCGCGAACTGGGCGCTATGGTCGCACAATGCCGCCCTGCTCGATGAAGAGGGCAACGTCGTCATCAACAGCAAGGAAACGATCGCCGCGCTGAACTGGGTCAAGCAGCTCTACCCGACCTTCATCCCCGGCACGACCTCGTGGAACGACGTCAGCAACAACCGCGCCTACGCCGCGCAGGAGATCGCGCTGACCGCCAACGGCGTCTCGCTGTACTTCTCGCTGAAGAACGATCCCGCCACCAAGGCGATCGCCGACGACAGCGAGCATCAGCTGCTGCCGAAGGGTGTCGCCAAGGTCTCGCCGATGGCGGGCCTGACGCTGAATGCCATGGTGTTCAAGCACAGCCAGTACCCCAACGCCGCAAAGGCCTTCCTGCAATACATGCTGGAGAAGGACCAGTACGAGCCGTGGCTCAACGCCAACTCCGGCTACTGGGCGCAGCCGCTTGCGGCCTATGCGGAGGCCGCCGTGTGGAAAGGTGATCCCAAGGTCGCGATCTTCAAGGACACCATGAACAGCACCTATTACGACGGCTATGCGGGTCCGATCTCGACGGCAACCGGTGCCGTCAGCGCCGACTACGTGCTGATTCAGATGTGCGCGTCAGTCGCGACCGGCGCCGCCACACCGGAAGCCGCGGCCGCGGAAGCCGAGCAGCGCTGCAAGCGGTATTTCAGGCGGCAGAAGTAACGACCGACAGCGCGGCCGTCATTGCGCGGAGCACTTGCGACGAAGCAATCCAGACTGCATCCGCGGAAACAGACTGGATTGCTTCGCTTCGCTCGCAATGACGATGTGGTGATAGCTCAGAACAGGACGCCGACACGATGTCCGTGACCACACTTCCTCCTCTCGCCCTGGCCCACAGGCAGCCGTCCTGGCTGGTGCGCCTGTTCGACTACAAGCCGTTCCTGATCGTGATGTGTCTCGCGCCTGCGATCGGGCTGCTCGCGGTGTTCCTGACCTATCCGCTGGGCCTCGGCATCTGGCTCGCCTTCACCGATACCACGATCGGCAGAAAAGGCGTCTTCGTGGGTCTGGAGAACTTCCAGTATCTGCTCACCGATTCCCTGTGGTGGAACGCGGTGTTCTACAGCGTGGTCTACACGGCGGTCGCGACCTTCGGGAAGTTCGCGCTGGGCTTCTGGCTCGCGCTGCTGCTCAATAACCATTTTCCGTTCAAGAGCCTGTTGCGCGCGATCATCCTGATGCCCTGGATCGTGCCGACGGTGCTCTCGGCGCTGGCGTTCTGGTGGATCTACGATCCGCAGTTCTCGATCATCTCCTACCTTCTGGTCGACGTGCTGCATTGGCGGTCGAGCAATATCGACTTCCTCGGCTCGCCCTGGCCGGCGCGCTTCTCGCTGATCGCCGCCAACATCTGGCGCGGCATTCCCTTCGTCGCGATCTCGCTGCTGGCGGGCCTGCAGACCATTTCGCCCTCACTCTACGAAGCGGCGATGCTCGATGGCGCCAGCGCCTGGCAGCGCTTCCGCTACATCACCTTCCCGATGATGATGCCGATCCTCGCCATCGTCATGACCTTCTCGATCATCTTCACCTTCACCGACTTCCAGCTCGTCTACGCCATCACCCGTGGCGGCCCCGGCAACTCAACCCATTTGCTGGCCACGCTGGCCTTCCAGCGCGGCATTGCCGGCGGCGAACTCGGCGAAGGTGCGGCGATCGCGGTGTCGATGATCCCGTTCCTGGTGTTCGCGACACTGTTCTCCTATTTCGGCCTGGCGCGCCGCAAATGGCAGCAGGGAGAGAGCAATGACTGATACCGCCCAACCGGCCGCCGTCGCGAAGGCCGCGCCCGACACCATGGCCTGGGATTCCGGGCTGCGGCGGCTGATGATGATCTACCTGCCGCTCGGCTGCTTCGTGCTGATCCTCCTGTTTCCGTTCTACTGGATGGCGATCACGTCGTTCAAGCCGAACGCAGAGCTGATGAACTACAAGGAGCACAATCCGTTCTGGATCTCCTCGCCGACGCTTGCCCATATCAAACATCTCTTGTTCGATACCGCCTATCCACGCTGGCTGTGGACGACGATGCTGGTCGCGATCGGCTCGACCACGCTGTCGCTGATCGCGAGCACGCTTGCCGCCTATGCGATCGAACGCCTGCGCTTCCGTGGCAGCCCCTATGTCGGTCTCGGCATTTATCTCGCCTATCTCGTGCCGCCGTCGATCCTGTTCATTCCCCTGGCAACCGTGGTCGTGCAGTTTGGCCTGTTCGACAGCCCGCTTGCCCTGATCCTGGTCTATCCGACCTTCCTGGTGCCGTTCTGCACCTGGCTCCTGATCGGCTATTTCAAGTCGATCCCCTACGAGCTCGAGGAATGCGCGCTGGTGGACGGCGCCACAAGGCTCCAGATCCTGCGCCGGATCACGCTACCACTGGCGGTGCCCGGCCTGATCTCGGCCGGCATCTTCTCTTTCACGCTGTCCTGGAACGAGTTCATCTACGCGCTCGCCTTCATCCAGAGCGGCGCCAACAAGACTGTGCCGGTCGCGATCCTGACCGAGCTCGTCACCGGCGACGTCTACCAGTGGGGCGCGCTGATGGCGGGATCGCTGCTCGGCTCGCTGCCGGTTGCGATCTTCTACTCGCTGTTCGTGGATTACTACGTGTCGTCGCTGACCGGCGCGGTGAAGGAGTAGTCAGCAGGCATCTTTACAGACGACGATCACCTGCATAGGCTCCAGAGCATTGTTTTTTGATTTTCTGGAGCATTTGACATGAAGACGTTGGCGTTGACCGTCATCGCTGTTCTGTTTCTCGTCCCCGCTGCATCCAGCGCGCAGGCCCAAACCGGAAGCTCGACTGCAACCAAGAAGAGCAGCAAGCAACCACAGGCCAAAAATCTGCCGCGGTGCAGCCGCGCAATGCAGATGGCCGGCAAGCCGTGTTACGGCGGATGACGCCGAGCAAGAGGTGACAGAGCTCCGGCATCGCGCCGTGACTTTGGCTGTGGCGTTTGGCCCGGTTTCACAAAACTGCAACACGCGATCCGCATAAGGCGTGCGTCCACGAACAGGAGACGCACATGCGCGCGACTTTTCTTAGCACCGTCGCAACGATCATTCTCACCGCGAGCACGGCGCTCGCGCAGAGCGAAGGCGAATTCCCGGCCAAGCTCGCCGGCCACGTGGTGATGCCGGCCGCGACCTTCGTCGACGCGCCGACTGACGCCCCCGCCGATCTCAAGACATCCGGCAAATACACCACTGGTAAGCGCGTCGACGCGCTCGGCACCGTGATGGGCAAGTCCTATGAGCGTCCGACCGGCGTGTCGCTGCCGTTCAAGGGGCAGCCGCTGCAGGGCCATTCCGGCATCAAGCACATGCCCGACGGCACCTACTGGGTGATCACCGACAACGGCATGGGCGCACGCGCCAACTCGCCGGATTCGATGCTGTATCTGAACCGCTACAAGATGGATTGGGCCAGCGGCAAGATCGAGCGGCTGGAGACCGTGTTCCTGCACGATCCCGACAGACGCGTGCCGTTCCGCATCGTGCATGAAGACACCCAGAAGCGCTACCTCACCGGCTCCGACTTCGACACCGAAGGTTTTCAGATCATCGGCGACGTCTTCTGGATCGGCGACGAGTTCGGCCCCTACATCCTGAAGGCCGACAAGACCGGCAAGATCCTCGGGCTGTTCGAGACGGTCGC
The DNA here is from genome assembly GCF_029846695.2 of Bradyrhizobium nivariense. Classification (NCBI taxonomy): domain Bacteria; kingdom Pseudomonadati; phylum Pseudomonadota; class Alphaproteobacteria; order Hyphomicrobiales; family Nitrobacteraceae; genus Bradyrhizobium; species Bradyrhizobium nivariense. The sequence goes on from NZ_JARWCR020000021.1 coordinate 14,810, forward strand.
CGACGGCAAGCCGGTGCGCTCGCCGGATCATTGGGCGGTGGCGACCCCCGGCGCCCCGGGCGCGACCTACACCAACGTCAACCTCCGACGCTCCAAGGGTTATGAGGGCTTCGCCTCCTCGAAGGACGGCAAATTCCTCTACGGCCTGCTCGAGGGCCCGCTGTGGGATGCCGACAAGAAGGACTGGGAGAAGGTCGACGGCAAGGAAGCCTCGCGCATCCTCGAATTCGACGTCGCCGCGGAGAAGTTCACTGGTCGCTACTGGCAATATGTGTTCGAGCAGAACGGCAATGCCATCGGCGACTTCAACATGATCGACCCGAGCGCTGGCCTGATCATCGAGCGCGACAACGGTGAAGGCACGCCTGACAAGGCCTGCCCGCAAGGCACCCGCGGCGAGAACTGCTTCCCTGACGTGGCCAAGTTCAAGCGCGTCTACAAGATCGAGCTCTCGGAGGCCAATGTCGGCAAGCCCGTGCGCAAGATCGGCTACATCGACCTCCTGAAGATCCAGGACCCCGACAAGAAGGCGAAGAAGGCTCTCAATGATGGCGTCTACACCTTCCCGTTCTTCACCATCGAGAACGTCGATCGCGTCGACGAGACCCACATCATCGTCGGCAACGACAACAACCTGCCATTCTCGTCCAGCCGCGACCCCAACAAGGCCGACGACGACGAGTTCATGCTGCTCGACGTCGCCGACTTCCTGAAGGCGAAGTAAGGCCGGACTCTCAACACGGTCATCGCCCGGCTTGACCGGGCGATCCAGTACGCCGCGGCGCCTCTTTAATACTGAAAGGCCGCGGAGTACTGGATGCCCCGGTCAAGCCGGGGCATGACAGCGGAGGGCTTACCTCACCGTAAACTCCACCGGAATCGAAAAGCTCATCGCGCCGTTCTTGATCTCGTCCGGGATCGGCGGAAACGGCGAGGCCTGACGAACCATCGACATGGCCTGGGCGTCAAACGCGGCAACGCCGGACGAGCCACTGAGCCGGCTGGATGTGACCTGCCCGCTACGGCTGACCGTAAAGCTGAGCCTCGCAACGCCGCGCTGACCGCCGCCACCGGACGGATATTGGTGGAAGCGCATCAAATGCGCGCGGACACGCTGATTATAGGATGCGATCACGGAGGCCACCGCGCCGGCACTCATCGCGGATGCCATCGGCGCCTCGCGCTCGGCGCGCGGCGGAGCGCTGGTGCGCGGTGCAGGCATCGCCTCCAACGGCTTCTTGGCCTCGCGACGGACCAGCTTCGGCTTCGCCGGCGCAGGCTTTTCGACCGGCACGATCTCCGCCGGCTCGGGCTTCGCGGGTGTCGGCTCGAGCTTCTGCTCCGGCGGCGCGACGACGTCCGGCTTCTCCTGCGGCGGCGTTGGCGCGATGGTCTCCTCGACGGCCTGCTGCTGCGCCGGCTCCGGCGGCGAGGCGTCGGCCTCCTGCATCACCGGTCCCGGCGCGACGTCGTCCTGCACCGACTGCGGTGCCGACGTCACCGGCGTCATGTCGATCATGATCGCCGGCAGGCTGACGCCCTGCTCGGGCTGCGACCTGAGCCAGCTCATCGCAAGAAGCGCGGCCGCAATATGCAGTGCCACGATCACCGCCGCCGATACGCCCCATCGTGTGCCCTCGCGCTCGCCGAGCGGCTCGTGCAGGGCAAAGGCGTTCGCCGCCATCAGCTGCGTCCGTCGAGGCCGACCAGCGCGACCTTCAAATAGCCGGCGTTGCGCAAGGTGTTCATCACCTCCATCAGGTCGCCGTAGGAGACGGCCTTGTCGGCGCGGAGATAAATGCGCTCGTCCTTGTGGCCCTTGGTGGCGGCATCGAGCGAGGTGCTGAGCGCATCACGGGCGACGACGTCCTCGCCGACCGCGATCGAGAGATCCGGCTTCACGGTGAGGAAGACCGGCTTGTCCGGCCGCGGCGCCGGCTCCGCCGCGGTCGCCGGCAGCTCGACGCCGATATCGACGGTGGCAAGCGGGGCGGCCACCATGAAGATGATCAGCAGCACCAGCATCACGTCGATGAACGGCGTGACGTTGATCTCATGGGTGACGTCGAGATCACCGGGATCGCCGCGCTTGAGCGGCGATCCCGACCGTGCGCCGAGCTTCGCGGCCATGGCCTACTCCGCCGCCCGCGCCATGCGGAACTCTCTGTGGTCGCGCTGCCGGCTCACCAGCAGCATGAGCTGCGCCGAGGCATCGCCCAGCATCGCCCGGTAATTGGCAATGCCGCGGACGAGGTGATTGTAGATCACGACCGCCGGGATCGCGGCGACGAGGCCGAGCGCGGTCGCGAGCAGCGCTTCCGCGATACCGGGCGCGACCACCGCGAGGCTCGTGGTGTGGCTCTCGGAGATGCCTATGAAGGAATTCATGATGCCCCAGACCGTGCCGAACAGGCCGACGAACGGCGCGGTGGCGCCGATGGTCGCCAGCACGCCGGTGCCCCGCGCGATCTGCCGCGACATCGCGGCTTCGACCCGCTCCAGCCGCAACGCCACGCGCTCCTGAAGGCCGTCGTCGAGGACGCCGCCGGAGAGCTCTGCTTCCTTAGCGCAGGACTGAATAAGCTGGGCGACCGCGTCGTGCGCGTCGCCGGCCCGCTCTGCCGCCTCCGTCAGCTTGATGTTGCCTTCGAGCGCGCGCGTCCGCTGCAAGGCGAGTGCCCCCTTGCGCCGTAGCTCGATGGTCTTGGCGAGCCACACCGTCCACGTCACCAGCGAGGCTGTGGCGAGCCCCACCATCACCGTCTTCACGATGATGTCGGCACCGAGGAACATGCCCCAGGGCGACAAATTGCGCGGTAACAGCGCTTCGTCGATCGCGAAGGCCGGCGTCGGCACGAGCACCGCCAGCAGAATGGATCCGATCACGTGCCGAAGCCTGGAAATGCCTTGCATTCCTGATCTCCCGACCGACAGAGAAAGCTACGCGGCCGGCTGCGCGGCTGTGCGGTCCGCGAGCTGCCGGAACCGCACAAGCTGGTCCGCACGCAGCGCCCGGGTCTCGTCGCGGCCGACGAAGACCTTGAACATAACGCCGCCGTCGGCATTGACGAAGGCGACGAAGGCGGAAGCCTTGCCCATGAACGGGCGCTCGACGAAAGCAACGGCAGCGCAGCGCTCGTGACGGAGATGGCCGTGCAATCCCTTCGGCTGCATCAGGTTGAAATAGCCGCGGCCGATCTCGCCCGCAGGAATTGCGCCCGTGAATTCGAAGATCGCGTCATCGGTGTGCACGATCAGCGTCACCTCGCCCCATTGTGCGATGTCCTGCATGGCGGCGGCGAAATGCTCGCCGCCACCTATCCGAACCATCGACGACGGCAGCGCCTCGATCACCGCGCGCGGCGTGACCTTGCGCTCGCGGGCGACGTCCTCGATCACCGCGCCGGGATTGTCGGCCATATACGCCTTGAGATCGGCGAGATCGGTGCTCAGCATGTCCGGCTCCTTTCGTGTTCGGCCGCCTCAGGCAGCCGCGGCCTTGCGCTCGCTCTGGATCACCTCGAAGCCCTCGAACTTGGGGTGCCCGAGATAGAGGCTCTCGCCAGTCGGATTGTCGGCGCGGGCATGGGCACGGCGAAATTGATCCGAGCGCGTCCATGCCTCGAACGCTGCCTTGTCGACCCAGGTGGTATGCGAGGAATAGAGCGTGTGGTCCTCGGCCTCCGGACCCTTCAACAGATGAAACTCGACGAAGCCGGGCATGCTGCCGAGATAGGATTCGCGGGTGGCCCAGACTGTTTCGAACGCGGTCTCCGCGCCCTTCTTCACCTGGAAGCGATTCATGGCGATGAACATAAGAGTCTCTCCTTCTCATTAAAGCGAAAACGCGCCGAAGCCGCGCTGGAGTATCAGCGCGGCCCGGCGGATATTTGCGGGTGTTGCGACGCCCTGCGGCTTACGCACCTCCAAAGTGGATCTTCAGACCGGCCTTGTAGACCCTGCCCGGCCCCGGGCTCGACCACAGCACGTCGTTCTGCGTGGTGCCGTCGGTCGAGCTGCCGGGAATGGCATAGGGCCGGTAGTACTGGTTCAAGAGGTTGTCGATCGAGGCCGAGAACACGATGTCCCTGGTCGCGTTGTAGGTCAGGTAAAGGTTGACCAGTTCGTACCCGGTCGCAGGCAGATAACCGGCGGGCACGTCGTTGTTGGGACCGAACGAGGCCCACTGCGCCGTCAGGATCAGGGTACGATCGAGCAGGCGGACGCCGCCGGTCGTGACGACCTTGCGCGGGGTGATGGTCGCGAGCCCGACATTGGTCGCGACGTTCTTGCCCTGGATGTAGTGGCCGGCGACGCCGACGAACCAGCCGCCGGCGTCGTACATCGTCTCGGCTTCGAAGCCCTCGATCCGTGCATTGGCGATGTTCTGGTACTGGTAGTACTGGCTGAGCGGACCGAACGGCGTCGCAACCGGCGTCGAAGGAACAAGGTCGATGTAGTCGCTGACGTCATTGCGGAACAGGTTGATCTTGCCGCGGAACGAGTCAGACGCGGCGAAGATGCCGTCATATTTCAGATTGACGCCCACTTCCTTGTTCTTGCCGACTTCAGGACGAAGGTTCGGGTTGGGCAGGAAGCAGAACAGGCCGCTGGTCCCATCAGGACAGGGAAAGAAAGCCGGTCCGCCGCCGGTTGCATGTGCGCCGGAGATCACGGTCTCTGTGATCGAGGGTGCGCGATAGCCTTCGGCATAGCTGACATAGGGCTGGAAGCCGGCCACCGGCGTGACGCCGAGGGTGATCTTCGGCGAAAAGCGGTCGCCGCCGGTGTTCGTATTTCCTGACTGCAGATTATAGCGGTCATAACGGATTGCGCTCACCGCCTCGAACCATGTGCTGTAATTCTGCTTCAACTGGAGGAAGCCGCCCGACACGGTACGGATGCCGCTCGGCGTGGTGATGTTGGAGTTACCGCGGCTGTCTGTCGTGACAACGTCGTCCTGGAACGCGTCAACGCCGTAAGTCAGCGCATTGCGCCAGTCGCCGACGTTGAAACGCGTGGTGTTGTTGGCATCAACGCCGTACGTATTGAGGACATAGCCGCGCTTGTCGCCGACGCAGCCCGAGACGTTGTTGCCGAAGCCGCCATTGCAATAGGCCGACGTGGTCGTGCCGTAGTGATAGGTCTTGGTCTGGTCGTTGTCAGTGCGATTGCCGTAGACCGACATGTGCCAGTCGAACAGATTGTCGCTCGGCAGTGCATAGTTCCAGGTGATCGTGCCGGTGTAGTTCCTGGCATCGGACGCATAGACTGATGAACCGCGATTCAACGCAATTAACGCCGGCGTGGTTGTCAGACCGCGATTGAACTGGCCGATATCGTACTGATAGTCCTGGAAGACGGCGCCGAACTTGACCTCGTGACCAAGGGCGGGACGTACCGTGAGCTTCATCAGGCCGCTCTCGACCTGGTTGCCGGTATTGCCGATCTCGGTGCCGTTGCCGTCCTTGTAGTTTCCCTGCGTGCGGTAGACCGCGCCGCCAAAGATATCGACGTCGGGCGTAGCGCGTACGCCACCGAACACCGAGCCGAGACCGCGATTGTTGTTGGAGCCGTACGAGCCCGAGAGATCGACGCCCCAGCGCTCGCCGGGACGCAGCACGTCGTTGATGTCCTTGGTGCGGAACGAGACGAGGCCGCCGATCGCGCCGGAGCCATAGATGTTGGCGGTGGGGCCGCGGACGACGTCGACGCCCCCGATCAATTCGGGATCGAGGAAGAAGGAGCCGTTGGCGTTGTGGCCGGTGCGCTGATAGTTCTGCCGCGCCCCGTCGACGACCACGGCGACGCGCCCGAAATCCTGCAGGCCGCGGATGTTGATGACGGTCGCGGGATCGTCGCCGCGCTCCTGGAACGACACCCCGGGCACGGCATAGAAGATATCCGACAGCCGGTTCGGCTGGAGACCCTGGATCTTGTCGAGCGAAACAGAGCTGACGGGCGCGAGCGCGTCGATCGCGCGCTCCGGCGTCTTGGTTGCGGCGACCGTGATGGTGTCGAGCGTCTGCACCGGTGCGGGGCCGCCGGCCTGGGCACGGGCGTTCATGACATCAGGCGTTGCCTGCTGCGCGACCGGCGGCTTGGGCTGCTTGCTCTTGGCCTGCTTCGGCCGTGCCGGTGACGCACTTTCCGCTTGCGGCTGAGCAGTCTGCGCAAGACCGCTCTCCGTCACCAATGCCGCAATTGAAACCACCGACGCGCCCAAAATAAGGACGCGCGAATACCTAGCCCCGTCAGCCATATCAGCCCCAGCCTGCACTTTGCTCTTTTGGAGTCGTTTGGCTGGCGTGCGTTCGCAAAGCGAACGACTGGCTGGCTGATTTTCTCAAGGCGCGGACAAGCTGTCCGCTGCCATAATTGGTTACGTGGCAACACTTCGACGGTCAATGACATCAGGTTGCAGTTTATATCGATTGTAAATTGTCGCCGTTGGAATGCGCTTCACGCCGCTTATACAAGCAAGACGCATCTGAAATTTCGAAAGCGCATCACACTCACCATGTCAGCAACGTCCGGAGACAGCGGCGGCGACGCGGCAGGGCCGACACAAAGCCCTTCCGCAACAATGAGAACCCTCACCATGCGAGGGAGCCGGATCGACAGCCGCGAGCTGTTTGCGGCCGAGCGCGAGATCATCATCGCGCATGGCGAAGACAATTATCGCCTCCGTTTGACCTCGCAGAACAAGCTGATCCTGACGAAGTAAACTGCAATGACATTTTGTCGCACCCTCACGCATCTCCTGCTCTCCGGCACGATCGCGCTCGCGTCCAGCGCGCACGCCGCCGGTGTCACCGTGCATGACGCGCGCAACCGCGATGTCGCCGTCGCCGACTTCGCGCGGACGGTCTCGATCGGCGGCGCCATCACCGAGATTCTCTATGCGCTTGGGCTCGAGAGCCGGCTGGTCGGTGTCGACACCACGAGCCTTTATCCGGCAGCGGCGCTGCACGACAAACCCAATGTCGGCTACATGCGCCAGATTTCCGCCGAAGGCGTGCTCGGCCTCAACCCCACGCTGATCCTGGCGATCCAGGGGTCGGGCCCGCGCGAGACCATGGACCTGCTGGAGACGGCAAAGGTGCCGCTGGTGCTGGTGCCGGAGACCTTCTCCGAGGATGGCCTGATCGAGAAAATAAGACTGGTCGGGCATGCCATGGGCGTCGACGCGCGCGCCGAATGCCTGAGCGCCGCGGTCGGCGCCGATCTCGCGCAGCTCCGCGCACTGCGTGCCAAGGTGACGAAGCCGGTCCGCGTGATGTTCGTGATGTCGCTCCAGAACGGACGCGCCATGGTCGCCGGTCACAAGACCGCCGCCGATGAGATCATCCAGCTCGCGGGCGCCGCCAACGCCGTCGACGACTACGACGGCTACAAGATCATCGGCGACGAAGCGATCGTGGCGGCGAGACCCGACGTCTTGCTATCGATCGAGCGCGGCAAGGACTCGCTCCAGGCCGACGCGATCTATGCCCATCCGGGCTTTGCGTTGACGCCGGTCGCGGCCAACAAGAGTTTTATCACGATGGACGGGCTCTATCTGCTCGGATTCGGGCCGCGCACCGCGGCGGCGGCGCGTGATCTCTCCGTCAAGCTCTATCCGGCATTGGCCGATGGCGGTGGCATATTCACCTCGGCCTTGTCGGGGGCGAACTGCCGGCAATGAGTATCGCGATCGGAACCGGGGCGCATGGCACTGGGCAGCGCGCCGGCAGGGGACGCAAATTCGCGTCGGTTGCGCTTCCGCTGCTCCTCGCAGCGCTGGCAGTCACCGCGATCGTTGCGCTGACCGTCGGCGCGGCCGGCATTCCCCTCTCGCGGCTGCCTGCCGCGCTCGGTTTTGCCGGCAACACAGCCGCCGATGCCATGACCGCCCGCGACCATCTCGTGCTGTGGTCGATCCGCATCCCCCGGATCGCGGCGACCGCGATGGTCGGCGGCCTGCTCGCCGCGGCCGGCGCGATCATGCAGGGCCTGTTTCGCAATCCGCTCGCCGATCCCGCGCTGGTCGGCGTCTCCAGCGGCGGCGCGCTCGCGGCCGCAAGTGCGATCGTCTTCACCGATTCACGCTTCGGCGAGACGCTGCGTTTCCTCCAGACCGAGCTGTTGCCGCTGGCGGCTTTCGCGGGATCGCTGGTCACGACCGCGATCCTCTACGGCATCTCCAGCCGCGCCGGGCGAACCTCGATCGCGATCTTCCTGCTCGCCGGCGTCGCCATCACCGCGATCACCAATGCCGGCATCGGCCTGCTGGTGTTCGTCGCCGACGATCGCCAGCTCCGCGACATCACGTTCTGGCTGCTGGGCTCGATGAGCGGCGCAACCTGGACCAAGGCCGCCGTGCTCGCGCCCATCCTGGTCATCGGGCTCGCGGCCTGCGCCTATATTGCGCGCGGTCTCGATCTATTGGTGCTCGGCGAAGCCGACGCCTTTCACGGCGGTGTCGACGTCGAGCGCCTCAAGCGGACCTCGATCGTCATGGTCTCGGCCATGACCGGCGTCGCGGTGTCGATCAGCGGCGTCATCGGCTTCGTCGGCATCGTCGTGCCGCATCTCTTGCGCCTCGTCATCGGCCCCGCGCACCGCCTGCTGCTTCCGGCTTCGGTGCTGCTCGGCGCGATCCTGATGGTCGGCGCCGACACGCTGGCGCGCACCATCGTGGCGCCGGCGGAAATGCCGATCGGCATTTTGACCGCCGCGGTCGGCGCCCCGGTCTTCTTAGGGATTCTGCTGCGGCAGCGCGGGCTCGCCTCGCTATGAGCGCCGTGATCGAGGCGCGGGCTTTAAGCAAGCGCGCCGGCCGCGCGACGCTGCTCGATGGCATCGGCCTGAATGTGGGGGCCGGCGAGATGGTCGCCATCATCGGTCCGAACGGCGCCGGTAAATCGACGCTGCTGCGGCTGCTCTCGGGCGATCTGCGCCCGAGCGAAGGCGAGGTGCGGCTGAAGCAGCGCGATATAAGCAGCTATACGCCGCGCGAGCTCGCCGCGCGCCGCGCGATGCTGTCCCAGCACATCAACGTCGCCTTCCCTTTCACCGTCGAGGAGATCGTGCTGATGGGCGCGGGCGACCGCAGCTTGCGCGACGCCGGTTCGCTCGTCGAGGCCGCACTGGACGAGGTCGGCCTTGCGCATTTCCGCGAACGGCAATTGCCGACATTATCAGGCGGCGAGCAGCAGCGCGCCCATTTCGCCCGCGTGCTGGTGCAGCTCGCCTGCGGCGAGGCCGAGCATGGACCGGGGCTATTGCTGCTGGACGAGCCGACTTCGAGCCTCGACCTGCGTCACCAGATTGACCTCGTCGAAGCGGCGCGCCGTCGCGCGGCGGATGGCACCGCCGTCATCGCGATCCTGCACGACCTCAACCTCGCGATCCGATTTGCCGACCGGCTGGTCGTGCTGAACCGTGGCCAGCTCGCCGCCGACGGCCCGCGCGCCGATGTCGTCACACGCGAGACCATCCGCGACATCTTCGAGATCGACGCCGTCGTCCATCAGGCTGACGACGGCGTACCTTACGTGCTGCCGCAATCGATGCGGGCGGCCCCGCGTGTGGCGGGAATTTAGCCAGCCGGCACGATCACCATGCTCTTGTCCTTCGGCCAGCGGATGCGCCAGGCGAAGTTGATGTCCTTGACCTCGCCGGGCCTGGCGTCGAACGACCATTCCAGCACGCCGCGCTTGTCGCGGATGTTGCTCGCGGTCGGCGGCGTGGTCGCGGGCAGCATCTCGACCAGGATGTCCTCGTTCTCGCTGACCGGCAGCTGATCCTCGATCGCGACCTTGATCGGGAAGTCGTGACCATTGCGGACGGTGGTCTTGAATGCGCGCTCGTCGGTCTTCGACGTTGTCACCAGGAGCCCTGCCGAACCTTCGTTGCGCTTGAGCACGGCGCGCTCGATCTTGACCTTGTCGTCGGCGCCGAAGCCGAGCCGCACGATGTCGTCCTTGGCCGAGGCCGAGAGCTTGCCGCGGCCGACGAAGACGCCGTCGCGATAGATCGCGACCTTGCCCGGCAGCAGCGTCGCGTCATCGGTCTGCTTGAAGCTCGCTTCGAGGAAGGCGGTCGGATCCGTCACCGGTGCCGCGCGCACCATGAGATCGGCGGGCACGTTCATCGACGTGATGCGCAGGCTCCTGGCGCCCTCGGCGGCGCCGAGGCTGACGCGGCCGGGAATCCTGAAGGTGGCCTGGAAATCGCCGATTTCGGCAACCGCCTGCTGTTCTTCGGCGCGTTCCGCAAGATCTTCCCTGGATCTGCTGGCGTAGGCGGGGGCTTCCACCTTTCGCTGCATCTGCGCCGGGGCAGGCATTGCCGTATCGGAGACTGAACCCAGCGCGCGCGGCTTCGGGACTTGCGGATATTGTGCAACCAGCGAATTCAGCTCCGGCGCGCTGCCGCCGCGACCGATCCGCACCGTGGAAACACCGAGCGCGACGTTCGACCAGTCCTCGCCGGTCGATTGCGTGACCTCGGCGCGGCGGACCAGCTCGACTTGCGGCTTGCGGTCCTTGGCGCCGGTGTCGAGCCGGGCGTCATAGAGCGGCATCCAGCGGGCATTGCGCACCGCGTAGGTGACCCGCAGCGTCGCCTTTGTCGCGGCTGCCGAGGCGACGTCGATCCGCACTTCGAGCTTGCTCGGCGGCTTGGCGGCGCGCTCGGCGTCGAGCTGCGCGATCTGGCGATCGATCTCGCGCTGTTTTCGAGTGGCCTCCCGGATCGCAGTGTCGGCGGTCGCGATCTCCTCACCGACCGCGCTAAAGGCCGCCCGCCATTCCGTGATCGGACGGGCCTCACCCTTGTCGCCGAGGCCGGCAGGGGACGCTTCGGCAAACCGCTGGGCGAATTTGCGCCGCGCGACTGCCGCATCGATCGCTCCTTGCAAATCGGAGCGCTCGTCCTTGAGCGTTTCGATACGCTTGTCGATTTCGGACAGGTTGACCGGCGGCGTCGCACGCGGCGGCCGCGCATCGATCGTACCGATGGTGAGTTTTGCGCCCGCCTCGCCTTCGACACGGAGGGAGGACGGATCAAGCGAGAGCGGAAAATCCCTGGCGACCAGCGTGCTGTCACCGGAGGCGAGTTCCAGCGCAATGATGCGGGTGACGGTCGCGCCATCCGGATAGACGGTGACGGTGTCGATGGCCGATGTGGCGTCGACATCGGCGGCCCATGACGGCAACGCGGCCGCATTGGTCACCAGGACCAGACTCGTCGTCGCCAGATATTTTGCGATGGTGCGCATAAATTTCCTCCCTGCCGGTATCGCCGCGCCGCCAGCCGGACGCGCGAAAAGATGCCTCGCCATCGTGATGAGACGCGGCAGGAAAGGAACTGGTTCGATTGGGGTTTCCGTGGGGCGCCGTTGCGGCGGCACCATGGCCGCGGAACGCATCGGAGTCCCACGGCCAAGCCTTACATTCAGGCCTTACATTTGGGTGGGCGAACCCTGGCCGAAGATGCGGCGGAGCAGATCGGTTACGTTCTTGGCGCCGGCCTTCTTCAGGATGCCGGCGCGATAGCCCTCGACCGTCCGTGCGCTCAGATGCATGCGCCGGGCGATCTCCTTGTTGGTCAGGCCGGCGGCGAGATGTTCGAGCACGTCGCCTTCACGTGCGGTCAGGGGTTCGCAGCCGTGCAACCAGCGCTGCCGGTTAGAGCCGGGCTGTGCGAACTCGTCGATGGCGGCATCGATCCGGTCGACGATGTCGCGGGTGCGGAACGGCTTCTCGATGAAGTCGGCCGCGCCGCTCTTGATGGCGTCAACCGCCATGGCGATGCTGCCGTTCGCCGCGGTCACCAGCACCGGCGCCATGCAGTTTTCCTCGCGCAGGCGCTTGAGCACGTCGAGGCCGGAGCGATCGGGCGGCATCTCCAGCAGCACGCAGGCCGGCATCCGCGCCCTGGCTTCCGAGAGCAGAGACGCACCATCTGCGAAGCAGATCACGTCATAGGCGCTCTGTTGGAGCGCGGTGGAAAGTTGTTCGCGGAAGGCGGCGTCGGTGTCGATGACGAATACCTCACCCTTGGAAAGCGTGTTCCCCGGCATAATTCCGATCCAATAATGTCTAGGTCAAATGATCCGAGACGGCCGCGGGCCTCATCGCCCTGCTGCGCCATCGTGCGCACGGCATTCACGCCAGTGCTTCGGTTTCACTTATGTATGTTCCATGCCGTTCCCGGATTTGACGGATCGGGACAGAAACTTTACATTGCGGGACATCTGCAGGAATGGCTGGCAGGACCGGTTTGCATGACCGACCTCGTTCGCAGCGCAGGCTTGAGCTATTACCCCGAGGTTGCCCGGTCGGTCGGGCTCGACCCCAAGCAGATGATGCGCAAGGTCAGGCTACCGCTGGCCTGCCTCGACGAGCCCGATACTCCCATTGCCGTCACAGGCCTGCGCCGTCTGCTCGAATTGTCGGCAGAGGCGTCCGGGGCCGAAGATTTCGGCTTGCGGCTTGCCGAGCGTGGCGGGCTGACCAATTTCGGCGCGGTCGGCTTGATCGTGCGCGAACAGGCGACGGTCGGCGAGGCGATCGAAGCATTCTCACGCTTCATCCCTATCCATCACGACGGCATGAAGCTGGACGTCACCCGCAATAAGCAGACCGTAACCGTCACGCTGCATCTGCGCGGCCGGCAACCGACAGCGCCGCGGCAGTCGATCGACATGGCGCTCGGCAGCGTCCACCGCATCATCCAGTCGCTGTTCGGCAGCGATTGGCGGCCACAGGAAGTGCACCTGCATTATCCACCGCCGCACGACCGCAAGCGCTACCGCGAGTTCTACGGCTGCCGTGTGACCTTCAACGCGGAGGACGATGCGATCCTGTTGTCGGCACACGACATGGAGCGCCGGATCCCGAGCGCGCATCCGCTGATCGCGAGCTATCTGCGCAAGCGGATCGAGGCGATCGAGACGCGGCCGGCAAGCTGGGAGCAGAAGGTCGACGAGGTCGTGCGTCTCCTGCTCGCCAGCGGCGACTGCACGGTCGAGCGCGTCGCCGAGCACCTCGCCTGCACCCGCCGCACCGTCCACCGGCACCTCGCCGAAGCCAGCACCAGTTTCTCGGCCATTCTCGACGCGCAGCGAGCCGATCTCGTGATCCAGTTGATCGACGACCCCGGCCGGCCGCTGGCTGACATCGCCGTGCAGCTCGGATTCTCCGCGCAGAGCGCCATGGCGCGCTGGTTCCGCGGCCGCTTCGGCTGCACCATCACCTCATGGCGCAAAGGCGTGCGGCCACCGGCGGCGGCCGCAGCCTGAATTTCAAGGCCGATCACATCGCCCGCACAAACATGCGAAAGCCCGGTGCGCCGATGATCGCCTCGAACGCGGGATCACGCTTCTCTTCCGAAAAGACAAAACCGGCCTTGGCGTAGGCGCGCTCGGCGGCATCGTTGCCGATCAGGAACGATATTGTCGCCCGGGCAAATCCAGCCGCCCGCCCCTTCTCCAGCGCATGCGCGATCAACGACTGCACCAGGCCGCGGCCGCGATAGGCGGGATCCGTCGCGACATACTCGATCATCCAATCGCCCTCGCCGCCCTGAACCCAGCAGGCGCGCGCGTAGGCGCCGCGTTGACGGATGGCCTCCAGCTCTGTCGCGGCGAGCCCGGCCGCGGCTGCGACTTCCTCGATCGCACGCCAGGCCGCGAGCCCCGTGCCGGCCGCCGGTAGCGCACACAAGGCGGCAGCAGGCTTGCCATCGATCTCGGCGACCAGAAATTGCGAGACGTGCCACATCGACACCGCGCGGGCGGCTCCGACGCGCGCGATGAAATCGCGGCACTGTGTTTCAGGCCAACCGAGCGCAACGTCGAACCAGCCGCGCGGCCGGTGGCCGCGCTGCGATGACACGATGGTTTGTGCGATGAAACCGGCGTCTTCGGGACGCGCAGACCGTATCGTCATGCGCGCCCCCTTTTGCGAAGACCCTACGTGTTCTTCAGCGCGACGCGGAATTCGGCTTCGGTCTTGGCCTTGACCTCGTCGAGCGAGACGCCGTCGGCGAGCTCGATCAGCGCCATGCCGCCGTCGCCGTGCTTGTCGATGGTGAAGACGGCCAAGTCAGTCACCACCATGTCGACCACGCGCTCGCCGGTCAGCGGCAAATTGCACTGCTTCAGCAGCTTGGCGCCGTCCTTGGCGGAATGCTCCATCACCACGACGACGCGCTTGACGCCGGCGACGAGATCCATCGCACCGCCCATGCCCTTGACCATCTTGCCGGGGATCATCCAGTTGGCGAGATCGCCGTTCTGGGCCACCTGCATGGCGCCGAGGATCGATAGATCCATGTGGCCGCCGCGGATCATGCCAAACGAATCCGCGCTCGAGAAATACGAGGTCGACGGCAGCTCGCTCACGGTCTGCTTGCCGGCGTTGATGAGATCGGCGTCCTCTTCACCCTCATAGGGGAACGGGCCCATGCCGAGCATGCCGTTCTCGCTCTGGAGGCTGACGTCCATGCCGTCCGGGATGTAGTTCGAGACCAGCGTCGGGATGCCGATGCCGAGATTGACGTAATAGCCGTCACGCAGTTCCTTCGCGGCGCGCGCAGCCATCTGTTCACGGGTCCAGGCCATATCGCTCTCCTGTAGTCCTTAGTTGCGCATGATCTTGTCGGAAAACCGGTGTCCACTTTTCCGGATCATGCGCTCAAGCTGCCGTGCGCGGCCGGGTGTTGCGGAATTCAATGCGCTTCTTGGCCGTTCCGACCTCGACGATGCGCTTTACGAAAAGACCGGGCGTGTGAATGTGGTCGGGATTGAGTTCGCCGGCCGGAACCAGATGCTCGACCTCGGCCACCGTGACCTTGGCGGCGGTCGCCATCATCGGATTAAAATTGCGCGCGGTCTTGCGGTAGACGAGGTTGCCGGCGGTGTCGCCCTTCCAGGCGTGCACGATGGCGAGGTCGGCGAACAGGCCGCGCTCCATCAGGTATTTCTGTCCGTCGAATTCCTTCACTTCCTTGCCCTCGGCGATCAGCGTGCCGACGCCGGTCTTGGTGTAGAAGGCCGGAATGCCGGCGCCGCCGGCGCGGATGCGCTCCGCAAGCGTTCCCTGCGGATTGAATTCGAGCTCCAGCTCGCCGGCGAGGAATTGCTGGGCGAACAGCTTGTTCTCGCCGACATAGGACGAGATCATCTTCTTGATCTGCCGGGTTTCCAGCAGGCGGCTGAGCCCGATGCCGTCGACGCCGGCATTGTTGGAGACCACCGTCAGGCCCTTGACGCCGGACTCGCGGATCGCATCCGACAGCGCCTCGGCGATGCCGCAGAGGCCGAAGCCGCCCGACATGATCATCATGCCGTCTTTGAGAACGCCCTCGAGAGCCGACTTCGCGTCGGGATAGACCTTGTTCATGCAAAAAACCTCGACTGAACCTTCGGCTTGCAGGCGTCGTGCCTTATTGGCGGCGATTATTAGGCGAAATCGTCCGAAGCCGTCAATGATACGGGGTTCTCCGCTCCGCCCCTGGGTGATAGAAGCTGCCCAGGCCGTGGGCGCAACCGTTCCCACGGCCTTGAAAGCGACAAGAAAACCCATCAAGTTGCGGCACTTAACACAATAGGTCTTGGGCGTGGGGCGCGCAGGTTTTCCGGCCCGCCCTTCTGGCTCCAGCGACCAACCCGATCAGGACACGCCATTGACCATGGCCCAAGGAATGAAGCGCCTCGGGACGCCGATCGCGGCGCTGCTCGGCGTGGCGCTGATGGCCCTGATCGCGACCTCATGGCTCATCAACCGCGACGCGCTGCGCAAGGCGGTGGAAACGCAGATCCGCGACGTCACCGGGCTCGAGGTCAATGTCGCAGGCGCGATCGACATTTCGGTGCTGCCGGCAAGCTACATCTCCTTCCATGACGTCGGCCTGAAGGGCGGCGGCACCAGCGATCCCGCGCTCCATGTCGACGTGCTCACCGCGAACCTGCGGCTGCTGCCGCTGCTGCTGCAACGGTTCGAGATCGCCGACCTGACGCTGCTGCGGCCGCGCATCCATGTCAGCCTGAAGCCGGATGGCGAAAGCAACTGGACGCCCTTCATCCAGACCATCGCGCGCACCATGAAGCCCGGCGCCGAGAATCAGGTGTCGTTCTCCGAGATCCGTATCCAGGACGGCGTGCTCAATTACGAGGACGCTGCCACGCACGGCACCGAGAAGTTCGAGGACATCGACCTGTCGCTGGCCTGGCCCTCGATCTCGCGCTCCTTCGCTGCGACCGGACAGTTCGACTGGCGCGGCGAACGGGTCGACGGCTCGATCAGCTTTTCCGATCTCGTCGCCGCCCTCTCCGGCGAGCGCTCGGGGTTGAAGGCGCGGATCGCGAGCGCCCCGCTCAAGCTCGCCTTCGACGGCAGCGTCGCCAACCGCACCAGCCCGATGATGGAGGGCACACTCACCATCGACAGCCCGTCCTTGCGCAACGCGCTGCGCTGGACCGGCCAGCCGCAGCCCGGCAGCGGCGGTTTCGGCCGCTTCGCGCTAAAGGCGCGCGCCAATGTCGTCGGCGCCTCGATCGCGCTCACCAACGTCAATGTCGAGCTCGACGGCAACACCGCCGAGGGCGTGATGACCTACGCCAATAACGGCCGGCAGACGCTGCAGGCGACGCTCGCAGCCGACGCGCTCGACTTCACACCTTATATCTCGACCTTCCGCCTGCTCGCGAGCGGCGCGCGCGACTGGAACAGGCAGCTGTTCGATCTCAACGCCCTGTCGACCACCGACCTCGACATGCGCCTGTCGGCAGCCAAGCTGACGGTCGGGGCGTCGAAACTCGGCCGCACCGCGATCGGCGCGAATCTGCGCAACGGTACGCTGGCGCTCTCGGTCGGCGAGGCCCAGGTCTATGGCGGCATCGCCAAGGGCTCGTTCGGCATCGCGCGCTCCGACACCGTCGCCGACATCAAGGCGCAATTCCAGTTCACCGACGTCGACCTTCAGGCCTGCGCCTCGGAGCTGTTCGGCCTCAACAAGCTGTCCGGCCGCGGCAACATCAACGTCTCGCTCCTCGCTTCCGGCTCGAGCCCGTTCGGCCTCGTGCAGTCGCTCGACGGCAGCGCCACCGTGACCGGGCATGACGGCGCGATCTCGGGCTTCAATGCCGAACAGCTCCTGAAGCGGCTAGAGCGGCGGCCGCTGTCCGGCGGCGGCAATTTCCGCAACGGCTCCACCCCCTACGACAACCTCACCATCGCGGTGAAATTCTCCGACGGAGTAGCCACCGCCGAGGACATCCGCGTCGAAGGACCTGCGGCGAAGATCACGATGACCGGCACCGCCTCTGTGCCGACGCGCGAATATGACATGAAGGGCGTGGCCAGCCTCAACAGCGCGTCGGGCTTCGAATTGCCCTTCGTGGTGCAGGGCCCCTGGGACGATCCTCTGGTCTTCCCCGATCCGGAAAGCCTGATCCGCCGCTCGCCGGCCTCCGCGCCCCTGCTCGACATGCTGAAGGACCGCAAGGCGAGCGACGCGGTGCGCTCCGCGATCGAGCGCATCACCGGCACCGGAAAACGTCCCGCGCCGGCCGAATCGCCGACGGCGGAGAACGGCAAGGAAGGCGCGAAGTCGAACTGAGGGCGACAGACGTCGCTCTCTCATGTTTCAGTAGCCTACGCTCCATGGGCCACCACCTGCCAAATTGAATACTGCAGTCGATTTCATCGCAAAGGTGGAGTTAGGCGGCCGATTGCGTCGTCGAAATCCAGGTCTTGTCCTCCTGCACCACTGCTTCCCCGCCGAACTTCGATCCGGCCGCGACCTTGAGAGTGCCACTCTGTCCCAGTTCGCGGGCCAACACCTCGCGGTCACAAGCATCCTCCCACAGCGAAACGGTAATGGCTGCGACACAGTTGCTGATCATGCTGGTCAGCGCCCGCGCTTCCGACATGAAACGGTCGATGCCGACAAGCAGCGCCACGCCGGTCACGGGCAGATCCGGCATCACGGAGAGCGTCGCGACGAGCGCGACAAAGCCGCTTCCGGTGACACCAGCGGCCCCTTTGGAAGTCAGCAGCATCAGTCCGAGCATCGCCGCAATCTGCCCCCAGGACAGGTGAATGTCGCAGGCCTGCGCAATGAAGATGGAAGCCAACGTGAGATAAATGGCGCTGCCGTCCAGGTTGAAAGAGTAGCCCATCGGCAACACCAGCCCGGACACCCCTTTGCGGCATCCGAGCTGCTCGAGCTTGCGCAGCGCCCCGGGCAGCGCCGGCTCCGACGATGACGTGCCGAGCACGATCAGCAGTTCTTCCTTGAAGTAGCGGATGGTCTTCCACAGGCTGAAGCCGTTCAGCCGCGCCAACGTACCGAGCACGACGACCACGAAGAGGGAGCAGGCGACATAGAATGTCAGGATCAGCAGTCCGAGCGAGCCGATCGAACGGACACCGTAGCGGCCCACCGTGAACGCCATGGCGCCAAAGGCGCCGAGCGGAGCGAGCTTCATGATGAAGCCGAAGGACACAAACAGCACCCGTGAGAACGAGTCGATTGCCTTTGTCACCACGGCACCGCCGTCGCCGGCGCGGCTTAGGCCAAAGGCGATCAGGACGGAGACCAGCAGCACCGGCAGCACTTCACCATCGGCGAACGCTCCGAAGAACGAATGCGGGATAATGTGCAGCACGAAGTCCGCGAATCCGGACACCCCCGCTTGCTTGGTGAATTTCGCGGCCACCGACGGATCCAGCGTGCTGAGGGAAACATGCATGCCCACGCCCGGCTGGATCAACGATACAGCGATCAGGCCAGCCAACAGCGCGAGCACGGTCAGCAGGTAAAACAGCGCCATGGATTTCACCAGCGTGCGGGCGACATCGCGGGAATCGCTGATGCTGTTGATGCCGCTCACGATGGTGCAGAACACGATCGGCGCGATCATCATCTTGACCAGTTTGACGAAGCCGTCTCCGAGTGGCTTCAGCGCGGCGCCACATTCAGGCCAGAAATGGCCGGTGAGGACACCCAGCATGAGGCCAATCAGCACCTGGACGTAGAGAATCCGGTAGAATGGCTTTTGCACCTCAGTGTTCGGGTGCCCAACCAGCGCTTCCTTCTGCATTCCCGTTTCTCCCATGGCTCTGATTTTTCTTGATGGCTTCGGAGGCGGCCGGCTTCAGGCCGCCATGACTGCATGAGGCACGTGCGACCGGCGGGCGAAGACGTGGCCCTCGAAGATTCGCCGGGCTGTCCGCTGCACCATGGCAACCGGGCCGGGCGCCAGCCGAACCACGAGTTGGCCGGAGGGATGGGCAAGTGTGATCGTCACCGGCGGCGCCAGCAGTCCGACCATCTCTGCGGCGATCGTTCCGGGCGTCACACACGCAGTCGCGATCGCGACAGCGCCGGTCACCGCCAGCGCGCTATGGCAGTCGTGCGGCATGAAGTACCGGGTGTTCAACGTCGCCTCGACCGCGGACGCAATCAGAACCGGTTTCGGAATCACCATTGACGCGGAATCTGGAAAACCCATCCGGCGTCCAGCCTCGATGCGCAAGTTTTCGAGCCGCGCGCGGAAGCCGCCGTCGGCGAAGGCCGAGGGTGCCTCGCGGCCGGTCCATCCCAGATCCGCCGCGCGGACCAGCATGACGGGCATGGCGGCGTCGATGCAGGTCACATCGATCCCTTCGATGCGGTCGACCGGACGTCCTGTCGGCAGCAGGCGACCGGTGCGTGCGCCGGCCGCGTCGGGGAACGACAGTTCGATGGGCGCGGCCGTTCCCGGTACACCGTCGATCCGCGCTTCGCCCTCATAGGTCACCCGTCCTCCGGGAGTGGCAACCGTCGCGTCAATCAGTTTGCCGGTGTTGACATTATGGATGCGCACGTGGGTGCGATCTGCGGCAGCGGCGACCAAGCCGGCTTCGATTGCGAACGGCCCCACCGCCGCCAGCATATTCCCGCAGTTCGGCGAGGTATCGACGCTCCCTTCACGAACCCGCACCTGGGCGAACAGGTAGTCGACATCGGCACCCGCTACCGATGCCGGTCCGACGATCGCGACCTTGTTGATAACGGCGTTGCCACCACCAATGCCGTCGATCCCAAGATCGTGTCCCCCTCCCATGACAGACAGCAGGATCGCATCGCGCAGCCTGGGTTCGGCTGGAAGATCGCTGGCCAGAAAGAACGGCCCGCGCGAGGTTCCCCCGCGCATCACCACACAGGGAATAGCGATCTGATCGTTCATGGGGCTCTTCCTTCGGGCGACATCTTCGCTCGGCCCCACGATCCCGCGATCCCACTCTTTTGTGAAATGCAAAGATTTGATGTATTATTCCGTTTATCAACATAAAGGAGCCCAGCCATGAATGCCGAACTGCTCGACCTCAAGGCGTTCATCACCGTCGCGGAGTTGGGAAGCTTCGTCCGGACTGCCAAGGCGCTGAACCTGTCGCAACCGGCGCTCAGCCGACGCATTCAGAAGCTGGAAGAAAGCCTCGGCGCCCCGTTGCTCGAACGGTCCACGCGCCACGTCAATCTCACCATGACGGGCCGCGACTTCCTGCCGAAGGTGCGCCGCCTCATCGACGAGTTTGAAACCTCGGTGCTCGCCATCCACGATATTGGCGCGCGAAGTTCGGGTTTGGTCTCGGTGGCTGCGGTGCCAACAGCGGTATACTATTTCCTGCCGCGAGCGATCGGCCGGTTCGCCGAAGCATATCCCCGCATTCGCATCCGGATTCTGGACATCGGCGCCAATGAAGGATTGGAAGCGGTAGCGCGCGGGGAAGCCGACTTCGGCATCAATTTCATTGGCGCTTCGCATGCCGAAATTGAATTCGAGAAACTAGTTGAAGACCCTTTCGTCCTGGCCTGCCGCCATGACCATCCATTGGCATCGCGCAAACAGGTGAGTTGGTCGGAGATTGTGCCACACCGTGTCATCACCGTGGGTCGCAACAGCGGCAATCGCGCGTTGATCGACAATGCGATGGCGCGGCACGGCTTACAGCTCAACTGGACCTACGAAGTCGCTCACCTCTCCGGTTCGCTTGGCCTGGTCGAAGCGGGACTGGGCGTCGCTGTGCTACCGAGGCTCGCGACGCCAGCCGCCGGCCATCCGATCATTCACACCATTCGGTTGATCGAGCCGGAGGTGTCGCGGACGATCGGAATCGTGCGCAGGCGCGGGGCGACGCTATCTCCGCATGCCAGCCAGTTTCTCAAAATGCTCCTCGAGGCATGGCGCTCTCCTTTACGGACGGGCGGGCAAGGCAGGTCGCGGCCCCGATCCGCTGAGGCAAGTTCGAATGCTGCTTCGACGGGCCCGAAGCGGAAACGCTGACACATCACCCGCGGAGCGGTGCCAGACTGTTCCCCCTGTCAAACCGGAGCCCCCGGGTCGACACCTGTCTTGTTCTCAAAGGCGTTTTGGATCCGCCGGAGCACCGTGGCGCGGCCAGCCGGTTGCGTTGCGTTCGGTCCTCGCACCGCCTACAACAGCCGGATGTTCCGGCGATCCGGTGTGGCGTGGCGGATGGTCTGGCGAAGCCAGCACGCACAAGGCGAATTGATTGCCGCGAATTGATGCGGCGTTTGGATCGATGCGCGGATTAGGCACCTTTCACAGCCCTCCACCCCACGACCTATGTCTGACAAGAAGCCGCTAGATCGGATAGCGGCCATGCGCTAGTGTTTTATACGACCGGTTAAAAACACCGGCCGCTTGAGGGAGAAAAACGTGAAATCCAAGGTTATTTGCGCAGTATCACTGGCGGTCGCTGCGGCCGGGCTGTTCGCAGCCGCTGCACCCGCATTTGCGCAGCAGAAGACGATTACGGTCTGGTGGGGCAAGGGCTTCTACCGCTCCGAAGACGACGCGCTGCTCGAAACGATCAAGAAGTTCGAAGCCAAGACCGGCATCAAGGTCGAATTGTCGCAGTACGCGATCCAGGACATGATTCCGAAGACGGTCGCCGCGCTCGATGCCGGCACCGTGCCCGATGTCGCCTATTCCGATTCCTATGACGTGCAGGCGCAGGGCAAGTGGGCCTATGAGGGCAAGCTCGAGGACCTCACGGATGTCATGGAGCCGATCAAGGGCCGGTTCGTGCAGAACACGCTGGATGCCTCGATCCTCTATAACGACGTCACCAAGAAGAAGGCCTATTACGGCTTCCCGCTGAAGCAGCAGAGCATGCATGTCGAGATCTGGAGCGACATGCTGGAGAAGGCCGGCTTCAAGCTCGCCGACATCCCGACCGACTGGGAAGGCTACTGGACGTTCTGGTGCGACAAGGTGCAACCGGGGATTCGTAAGGCCACCAGCCAGCGCATCTACGGCGTCGGCCAGCCGATGGGCGTGGAATCCACCGACGCCTTCCAGTCGTTCTACACCTTCATGGACGCCTACCACGTCAAGCTGGTCGACGACGACGGCAAGCTCACGGTCGATGATCCCAAGGTCCGCGAGAACCTGATCAAGGCGCTGAAGGACTACACCGACACCTATATCAAGGGCTGCACGCCGCCATCCTCCACGACCTGGAAGGATCCGGACAACAACGTCGCCTTCCACAACAAGACGATCGTGATGACCCACAACTTCACGATCTCGATCGCGGCGAAATGGTTCGAGGATTCCCAGAACCAGGCACTCACGCCCGAACAGCGCGAGGCCGGCAAGAAGGCCTATGAACAGGACATCGTGACGGCGTCCTTCCCCAAGGCGCCGGATGGTTCGACCATCCGCTACCGCTCCGACGTCAAGACCGGGCTGGTCTTCACCGCGGCCAAGAACAAGGCCGAGGCCAAGCAGTTCATCAGCTTCCTGCTTCAGGAAGAGAACGTCCGCCCCTACATCGAGGGCGCGCTCGGCCGCTGGTTCCCGGTGACGAAGGAAAGCCAGGCCAGCCCGTTCTGGCAGGCCGACAAGCACCGCAAGGCGGTCTACGCCCAGTTCACGGGCGGCACCGCGCCGTTCGACTTCACCAAGAACTGGAAGTTCACGATCCTCAACAACGAGAACGTGTGGGCCAAGGCGATGAACCGGGTGGTGAGCGAGAAGGTTCCGGTCGACAAGGCCGTCGACGAACTGATCGCCCGCATCAAGCAGGTCGCGGGTTAATTCATTCCACCCCTCTCCCCGCTCTGCGGGGGAAGGTATAAGAACAACACCGGCCGCGTTTCGCGGCCGGCAACTCTTTGAAGAGTCCGAAAAGAATGGCGATTACGCTCTCTGGCGATCAGGCAATCCCCGCTCCGCCCTTGTCGTCGCGGCTGACCCCGGCGCAAATCTGGGGCATCGTGCTGCTCGCGCCCTATTTGCTCGTTTTCCTCGCCTTCGTCGTCTACCCCGTCGGTTACGGGCTATGGCTGGCGCGAGCCCCGTCGAATTACGTCGCGCTCTATAACGACCCGATCTTCGCGCGCGCCGCAGTCAACACGCTGATCTTCCTGGTCATCGGCATCAACATCAAGATGGTGATCGCGCTGTTCCTGTCCGGCTTCTTCGCCCAGCAGCGCACCTGGATCAAATGGCTCTCGGTGATCTTCATCCTGCCCTGGGCGGTGCCGTCAATTCCGACCATCCTGTCGGTGCGCTTCATGTTCAACCCCGAATGGGGCATGGTCAACCACCTCATCTTCTCCTTGACCGGCGATGACGGCCCGAACTGGCTGAACGACCCGACGGTCGCCCTGACCATGGCGATCGGCGTCCACATCTGGAAATCGCTGCCGTTCTGGACGCTGATCCTGATGACCGGACGCCTTGCGATCGCGCACGATCTGTTCGAGGCCGCCGAGGTCGACGGCGCGAGCTGGTGGCAGAAGTTCCGTTACATCACCTGGCCGTCGCTGCAGACGCTCTACATCACCTGCACGCTGCTCTCGATGATCTGGACGCTCGGCGACTTCAACAGCGTCTATCTGCTCACCGGCGGCGGCCCGGCCGACCTCACGCACGTGCTGTCGACGCTCGGCATCCGCTATCTCCGGCTCGACCAGCTCTCGCTCGCGATGGCCTCCATCGTCTGCGCGATACCGTTCGTCCTGCCTCTGATGTACTTCATGATGAAACGGTTGTCGCGATGAAGCTTCCCTCTCTCCGTGACGTCGCGACCGAGACGCGGCTGCTCCTGATCGGCATTCCCGTCCTCCTCTGGACGATGATACCGATCTATCACATGTTCCTGTTCGCGATCTCGCCGAAGGAGGACGCGTTCTCGGGCAAGCTGTGGCCGGATCATCCGACGCTGCACAACTTCGAAATCGTGTTCAAGCAGCAGCATTATTTCCTGCGCGACTTCTACGTGCAGTTCTGGAATTCGCTGGTGATCGCGGCGGCCGTCGGCGTGCTGACACTGGTCATCGCGACCGCGGCGGCGTTCTCGATCTCGCGGCTGCGCGTGCCAGGCGGGCGCATCGTGATGAACCTCGCGCTGTTCACTTACTTCATCCCGGCGGCGTTCCTCGCGGTGCCGATGTACCGCACCATGGGCAATTACGGCCTGCTCAACAATCATTGGTCGCTGATCCTGGCGATGGTGACGATCGCCAGCCCTTACGCGATCTGGGTACTCAAGCAGGCCTCCGACAAGCTGCCGGTCGAGCTGGACGAGGCCGCGGTGATGGACGGCGCGACGACCCTCCAGATCTTCCGGCTGGTCTATTTGCCGCTGATGATGCCGTCGCTGGTCGCGATCGGCACCTATGCGGTGCTGCTCGCCTGGAACGAATATCTCTACGCATTCCTGCTGCTCTCGAACGACCGCGAGATCACCCTCCCCGTCGCGCTCGGCAACTTCCTCGCCGCCGACGATTCGCCGTGGGAGCTGTTGATGACGACCGGCTTCATCTACGCGCTGCCGCCGGCCGCGATCTACTACGCCTTCCGCCGCTACATGGTGGGCGGGCTCACCGCGGGTGCGGTGAAGTCCTGACGCAACAGGACGGATCGGGACGCCACAAGCACAGCGATCGAGCAGGCCCGCGGACAATTGTCAGTTGTCCGTGCCTGCTTTAACCTGCGGCCCGCAAAGCCAGCGGGCCGCTCATGCGCAGCAACGACGCACTCCATCTCAGCCTGATGCTCGGCGCGCTCGCCGCGTCCTATCTGGTGCCGTTCGAGCTGTTGCTGCTGGCCTATGTCGTGCTCGGCCCGGCGCACTATTTCACCGAGATTTCGTGGCTGCATGATCGCAGCTACTATCTCCCTCACCGCGGGATCGCGGCCGCGCTCACGATCGTGGCGGTGGTCGCGGCCCTGATCGATAACGCGTCCTGGTTCGGCTTCGCGATGTGGGGCGCGCTGGTCGTCTGCGCCATGCTGGCTGCGACCACCTCGGCGATCGAGAGCATGCTGCTGTTCATGGTGGCGATCGCATTGTCCGCGATCATGTATTCGAGCGGGTCGTCGCTCGCCGTGATCGGCATCCTGATCCCGACGCTCATTCACGTCTGCCTGTTCACGCTGATCTTCATGGTGCTCGGCGCCTACCGATCCGGCAGCCGCGTGCAGGCCGCGCTGGTGGCTGTCTACCTCGTCGCGATCGTCACGATCCTGCTGCTGCCGCCGACTGCCGAAATCCGGGTCGCGAGCTTTGCCCGAGTCGGACAGGACTATTTCGGCAATGTCGGCCCCGCCCTGAGCCGGTTGTTCGGTGTGCCCGGCCTCGTGCTCGACACCAGGCTGACGAGCCTGCTCGCCTTCGTCTACACCTACCACTACCTCAACTGGTTCATCAAAGCCGACGTGATCCGCTGGACCGCGGTGCCGAAGGCCCGGCTCGCCGCAATGGCCGCCGCCAGTGCCGCTTCGACCGCGCTATACTTCTACGATTACGCCTTCGGCTTCACCTTTCTGCTGGCGCTGAGCCTGATCCATATCCTGCTCGAATTCCCGCTCGACAGCCTTGCGCTACGTCAGCTTGGCGCAGCCGTTCAGGGCGGATTGCGCGCGCGGCACGGCGAACGAGCGCCTACAGCGGCGCTGCGCTCTCGCCCTGCGAGCTCGACAGTTTCGAGGCGAGCGAGGCGATCACGATGATGACTGCAATGACCCCGATCACCAGCGTGCAGATGGCGTTGATCTCGGGCTTCACACCAAGCCGCACCTCTGAATAGATCCGGATCGGCAGCGTCGCCGAGCCCGGGCCGGTGGTGAAGCTCGCGATAACGAGATCGTCCAGCGACAGCGTGAAGGCGAGCATCCAGCCCGCGACGATCGCGGGCGCGATCAGCGGCAGCGTCACGGCGACGAACGCGCGCACCGGATTGCAGCCGAGGTCCATCGCCGCCTCCTCCAGCGAGCGATCGAGCGAGCCGAGGCGGGACTGCACGACGACCGCGACGAAACACATCGTCAGCGTGGTGTGCGCGATCGTCACGGTCCAGAAGCCGCGCTCGGCGTTCAGCGCCACGAACAACAACAGCAGCGACAATCCGGTGATCACCTCCGGCATCACCAGCGGCGCATAGAGCATGCCGGAGAACAGGGTGCGGCCGCGGAACTTCTCGCCGCGCGACAGCGCCACCGCGGCGAGCGTGCCGAGCAAGGTCGCAATGGTCGCCGAGGAGACCGCGACCCGCAGGCTCATCCAGGCCGCCTCGATCATGGCGCGGTCGCCAAAGAACTCGTGATACCAGCGCAACGACCAGCCGCCCCACACCGTCACCAGCCGCGAGGCGTTGAAGGAATAGATGACGAGGATCAGGATCGGCAGATAGAGGAACGCCAGACCCAGCGCGAGCGAGGCGATGTTGAAGCGGGACAGGCGGGAGACCTTGCGCATCGTCTCACCGCCCCTGTTCCAGCTGCCGCTTCTGAAGCCGTTCGTACAGCAGCAGCGGCACCAGCAGCACCACCAGCAGCACGATGGCCGCGGCGGAGGCGACCGGCCAGTCCTTGTTGGTGAAGAATTCGAGCCACAGCGTCTGGCCGACCATCAGCGAATTGGAGCCGGCCAGGAGATCCGGAATGACGAACTCGCCGACGATGGGGATGAAGCACAGCAGCACGCCGGCACCGACGCCGGGGAGCGACAGCGGGAAGGTGACGAGCCAGAACACCTGCCACGGCGGCGCACCGAGATCTGAGGCGGCCTCCTCCAGTACCGGCTCCATTTTCGCGAGCGTGGCGAAGAGCGGCAGGATCATGAACGGCAGATAGGAATAGACGATGCCGATATACATCGCGCTGTCGGTGGAGAGCCACACCACCGGCTGGCTGACCAGATGCAGCGCCAGCAGGAATTGGTTGAGCAGACCGTCATGCTGGAGGATGTTGATCCAGGCATAGATCCGGATCAGGAACGAGGTCCAGAACGGCACGATCACCAGCACCATCGCCACCGCCTGCCAGCGCGCCGGCAGCCGCGCCATGCCGTAGGCGATGGGATAGCCGATCAGGAGCAACAGCGCGGTCGCGGTGGCGGCGACGGTGAGGCTACGCACATAGGCGAACACGTAGATGTCGTCGGAGGCGAGCAGCCTGAAATTGTCGAGCGAGAGCGCGGCAAAGGCGGCTTTCAGCGCCTCCCATCCTGCCGTCGGATCGAACACCGGCTCGTAAGGCGGCTGCGCGATCGCCGTCTGCGACAGGCTGATCTTCAGCACGAAGCCGAACGGCACCAGGAAGAACAGCACCATCCAGACATAGGGCGCGATGGCGGCAAGGCGAGCCGGTCGCGCAAAAATGCGGCGCGCGCTCATGACGACAGCACCACGCAGTCATCGGGCGTGAACCAGGCGACGACATGCTGGTTCAGGCTGTAGGCATCGACGTCGAGGCGCGCGCTGTTGGCGACTGCAGCCTGCATCATCCCGCCGGCGTCGAGCTTCACCTTGTAAGTGGTGGTGCCGCCGAGATAGCAGATGTCCGCGATCACGCCGTCCAGACTGTTGATCGCCACCACAGGGCCGATCTCGCCCACCGGGCCGCGGCGGGACAGCTTCACCTTTTCGGGGCGAATGGCCACCGACAAACGGCCCTCGCCGACCCGTTCCCGCGGCTCGGCGACCACCAGCGTGCCCGCACCATGCGTGGCGATCACCAGGCGATGACCGTCGCGCAGCTTGAACTCGCCGTCGAACACATTGACGTCGCCGACGAACTCCGCGATCCAGCGCGAGCGTGGCGCCTCGTAGAGCTCGCGGGGACTCGCGACCTGCGCGAGCTTGCCGTCCCTCATCACGCCGATCCGGCTCGCCATCGTCATGGCCTCTTCCTGGTCGTGGGTGACGATGATGAAGGTCATGCCGAGCCGGCGCTGAAGCTCCATCAGCTCGCCTTGGGTGCTTTCGCGCAGCTTCTTGTCCAGCGCCGCGAGCGGCTCATCGAGCAGGAGGAGCTGCGGGCGTCGCGCCAGTGCGCGCGCCAGCGCCACGCGCTGGCGCTGACCGCCCGAGAGCTGATCGGGCTTGCGCTTCTCGAGTCCGTCGAGCTTCACCAGCGCGACCATCTCCGCCACACGCGTGGCGATGTCGGCGCGCGCCATGCCGGCGCGCTTCAGGCCGAAGGCGATGTTGTCGCGCACAGACAGATGCGGAAACAGCGCGTAGTTCTGGAACATCATGTTGATCGGCCGCTCATGCGGTAGCGCCTGCGCGATGTCCTTGCCGCCGAGCAGGATGCGCCCTTCATCGGGCGCTTCGAAACCGGCGAGCATGCGCAGCAGCGTGGTCTTGCCGCAGCCGCTGGGCCCGAGCAGCGCAAAAAACTCGCCGGCCTTGATGTCGAGCGAGACGCCGTCCACGGCCCGGAACGTCCCGAACGTCTTGGCGACGC
This sequence comes from Bradyrhizobium nivariense, assembly GCF_029846695.2. NCBI lineage: Bacteria > Pseudomonadati > Pseudomonadota > Alphaproteobacteria > Hyphomicrobiales > Nitrobacteraceae > Bradyrhizobium > Bradyrhizobium nivariense. The sequence continues at coordinate 43,578 of NZ_JARWCR020000021.1, forward strand.
CCTCGATGCGCAGCAGCGGCACGCCGGCCGCGGACTGCGTCTCTCCGACCGCATCCGCAGCAGCGTCTGTTCCGGGCAACTCGTCAGTCATGGTCCCTGCCAACCCCAATCCCGCCGCACGCTAGCGGCCGAACGCCCCTAGCTCAACCGGCTCGAGGCGGTTCGTTCACATCGCATTGGCCATGAACGCAGCCAGCGCATCACGCTCCGCCGCAGGCATCGTCAGGCCGAGCTTGGAGCGGCGCCACAGGATGTCCTCGGGAAAACGCGCCCATTCGTGGGTCATGAGATAGCGCACCTCGGCACCTGTCAGCTCGGGGCCGAAGGCGGGGCCGAGTTCGTCGCGGCTCTTCGCTTCTCCGAGCACCGATGGCAGCCGTGAGCCATAGGCCGCGACGAGGCGCTGGGCCTGCGTCTCCCCGAGAAAGCGCCAGCGGTCGCGCGCGAGATCCACCTCGGTATCGAAACGATCCCAGGCAAAATCTCCGCCCGGCAGCGCCGCACCTGCGGTCCAGGGCGGCGACATCGGATAGAACGGCGTCAACTTCGTCACCGCACGCTCCGCGCGCAGGCGCGAGGTGGTGACGTCGCCGCCGAACATCGTGATCAGCGGCGCCTTGCGGCGGCGCGCGTGGAACAGCGTCGTGCCGTCGCGCCGGCGCGCGGACGCCAGCGTCAGGTTGACGCCGGAGACCGCGCGCACCACGTCGGTGGGGGCGACACGCTCGCGGAAATAGCGGCTGGCCGCTTCGCAGAGATAGCCGACGTCGGCCCCCGGCATCGCGACGATCGCGGGATCGCCGATGAAATCGCGCGTGATCGTGCCGATCAGCGTGAAGTCGCGCTCGAAGGGGCTCGCGAAGATCAGCCGGCCATCGCTGTTCTGGAAGACGTAGACGTTATCGGAATAGAACAGCCGCGGGACGATGATCTGGCTCATCTGCATCGCCGCCATGGCGGGTTGCGGCTGCCGCAGCACGGTCTCCGCGACCATCGAGGTCCAGCCGCCGGTGGCGTTGGCCAGCGCTCGAGCGGTGATTGTGCGGCGATGGCCGCGGTCGACCACCGCGAGCCGCCACGTGTCGGTTCGATCGGCGCGCACGCAGCGCGCTCCAGTCCGAATCGCGGCGCCGCGCTCGGCCGCATCCAGTGCCGTGAGCGCCACCAGGCGGGAATCGTCGACGACGCAATCCGAATATTCGAAGGCCGTGCCGAACGGTCGTTTCAGGGCGTTGCCGACCGGATGATGCGTGATGTCGAGGGTCACCGTTGCAGGCAGGCCGCTCTGGCTGGCGAGGCTGTCGTAAAGGAACAGGCCGGCGCGCAGCAGCCATGGCGGCCGCTCGTCGGAATGCGCCGGGATCACGAAGCGCATCGGCCGGACCAGATGCGGCGCGATCCGGAGCCAGGTCCGGCGCTCGGCGAGCGCCCGGCGCACCCGCCGGAAGCCGCGCCGTTCCAGCACGGTCAGATCGCCGTGGATCAGCCGCGGCGTCGCCGACGACGCCGCGGCGCCGAGATCGCCCTGCTCCAACAGGATGACCCGCAGGCCGCGGCCGGCCGCATCGCGCGCGAGGCTGACACCGTTCAGACCGCCGCCGATGATCGCAAGATCGTAATCCGCCATGAAGCCGTCGAATGGGAGCGAAACGCTCGCCATCTCTAGAGCCATTTCCGTTCCGATGAAATCGGAACGGGGCTCTGGATTCCAGTTTGGCGCGTTTTCTTGACGCGAACCGGCATCCACTTCGCTCGAAAACGCTCTCTAGCCGGTCTTGAGCGCAAGCTCTATGACTTCGGCGCGGCCGACGAGGCCGGCATATTTCCCGATCGGCAGGGGCTTGCCGAGCAGATAGCCCTGCACGCCGTCACAGCCTTCCTCGGCGAGGAAGGCGAGCTGCTCGAGCGTCTCGACGCCCTCGGCGACGATCGACATTTCCAGGCCATGGCCGAGATCGATCACCGCGCGCACGATCGCCGCCGATTGCGGGTTGCGACCGAGATTGATGATGAAGGCGCGGTCGATCTTGATCTTGTCGAACGGGAACGCCTGGAGATAGCTCAGCGAGGAATAACCGCTGCCAAAATCGTCCATGGAGATGCGTACGCCGAGCGCCTTCAGCCGGCGCAGCAGCGCGAGACCGCGATCAAAGTCCTCGATCAGCACGCCCTCGGTGATCTCGAGCTCGAGCCGGCCGGGTGCGAGGCCCGTCTCGATCAGGATGGAATGGACGAGGCCGACCACGTCGCCGTGCATGAACTGCGCCGGCGACAGATTGACCGCGACCTGGAGCGGCTTCGGCCAGGACGCCGCCTCGCGGCACGCTTCGCGCAGGATCCACTCGCCCATCTCGACGATCAGGCCGCTTTCCTCCGCGATCGGGATGAATTCGGCCGGGGAGACCTGGCCGCGCACCGGATGCTGCCAGCGCGCCAGTGCCTCGAAGCCGATGATCTCGCTCTCGGCAACGCTGTGGCCCGTGGCCCCCTGCGGCTGAAAGGCGAGCGAAAGCTCGCCGTTCTTGATCGCCATCGAGAGGTCCTGATGCAGCACGCGGCGATCGCGGATCTGCTGGTCCATCTCCGGCTGGAACAGGCTGATCGTTCCGCGCGATTTCTGCTTGGCGCGAAACAGCGCCGCGCCGGCGTTGGCGAGCAGCGAGGCGCCGTCGGCGCCGTTGTGCGGGAAGATCGACATGCCGGTGGTGACACCGGCTCGGACCGGTCGGCCGTCGATCTGGAATTCCTCGGCGACGGCATCACCGATTTGCTGCGCCAGCGCGAGACCTGTCTCCGGCTGTTTGCCATCGATGATCAGGCCGAACTCGTCGCCGGACAGGCGCGCCACCACGCCGCCGCGCGCGGAGTCCTGGAGCCGCTGGGCCACCTCGACCAGGAGCTTGTCGCCGAGCGCATGGCCGAAGACGTCGTTGACCTCCTTGAGGCCGTCGAGGTCGACGCACAGAACCGCGAACTCCTCGCGGGTGCCTTCGCAGGCCTCGATCATCTGGGTCAACGCCTGCAGGAAAGCGGCACGGTTCGGCAAATCTGTGAGGCCGTCGTGATAGGCCATGTGCGCCATGCGCGACTCGGTCTGCCGGCGGTCGGTGACGTCCTCGTGGGTCTTGATCAGATATTGCGGCTCGCCGGCATCGCTCAGCACGGTGGCGCGGCGGGTGAGGAACAGTCGCAGGCCGTCTTTGGTCGAGATCGGATGCTCTTCGGTGATCATCCCACGCTTCTTGATCGCGGCCTCGTCGCGCGCGATGATCAGCTTGGCTTCCTTGGGATTGAAGATGTCGGACGCGGTCAGGCCCGTGGCTTCCTCGCGCCTGCGGTTGAGGATCGTCTCCGCGCTGCGGTTGGCGAGCAGATAGCGGCCGTCCTTGACCTGCTCGACGATCAGGGCCACCGGGATGTTGTCGACCACAAGCTCGAGGAATTTCTTGGTGCTCTCCAGCTCCTTCGACAGCGAGCGACGGTCGGTGATGTCCTCGAACACGAGCATCAGGAATTCGGGCTTGTTGCTCTCGTCGCGGACCACGATCCGGATCGAGGCGACCATGCGCCGCTCACCGGCGCGCTCGACCTCGAATTCATTGCGGAACTGGCCGTCCGGCGAATTGAGCGCCGCCCGGTCGGTCGCCTCGATGCTGTCCGCCGAGACGGGCGCAAACAGCTCGCGCGCGTTCTTGCCGACGACATGGTCGCGCGAGAAGCCCCAGAAGCGCTCATAGGCGCTGTTGGCGAAGATGTAGCGGCCATCCTCGATGTTCTTCGCGGCCACGCAGGCCGGCACGTTGTCCAGCACCGTTTCCAGGAACTGCTTGGTGGAGGCGAGCTGTCGCGACAGTCTGCGCTGCTCGCTGACGTCCAGATGCGTCGCCACCGAGCCGCCGTTGGGCAGCACGAAATATTTCACCAGGATGGCCCGCCCGTCCGGCAGTTCGGTGATCAAACCGTTGGGGCTTGCCGCCTTCTCGTAGAACTCATCGTTGGAGGCGCCGCCAAGCACCCCGCGCTTGCGTCGCAGCTCGAGGAGCTCGTAGCCGTTCATGTTGGCCCAGAGATCCGACCGCGCCAGGCCGTAAATCTCGATATAGCGGTCGTTGCAGAAGATGATGCGCCGCTGCACATCCGTCATCACCACGCCCTGGTTGAGATTGTTCATGGCGGAGGAGACGAAGGCATTGCGCCGCAACTGCAGGCGCCTGGTCCGGCGCAGCGAGGAATGGATCCACAGCGCAATCGCGGCGAGGAACGAGCAGATGACGACGCCCGCGATCAGGGCTTCCCAGATCACGTTGGGATTGAGCTCGCCGAGATAGCTTGGAGGGGCGAGGCTGTCAGAGAGGGCAAAGGCGCGCGCAGGCGCGACCGCTGCGGCCAGGCACACGACGGCCTGCACCGCAATCGGAAGCGTGCTGCCCACGTGCCAATTATTCTCAGCCATCAGCCACCCGCGATTTCAACGTCGGATTGTCTGGCCTCGCGGGTTTGGATCGGGTAAACGCCTGTACGCACAACGGAAAAATGTGACGTCGAATACGGCAATTGCCCTGACATGATAAATGCTTCCTTAACGGAAAATGCCCCCGCGCCGTCGTTCCCAGGCCTGATGCAACTATCGCTTCCGGCGAATATCTCGCACAACCATGGATAGGGTCGACTGCGTCGTCATCGGAGCCGGCGTGGTCGGGCTCGCGGTGGCTCGAAAGCTGGCGCAGTCCGGGCGCGAGGTGATCGTGCTCGAGGAAGCCGGGGCCATCGGCACCATCACCTCCTCGCGCAACAGCGAGGTGATCCATGCCGGAATCTACTACCGCGCCGGGAGCTGGATGGCGCGCATGTGCGTCGACGGCAAGCATGCACTCTACCGCTACTGTTCCGAGCGCGGCATCCCGCACAGGAATTGCGGCAAGCTGATCGTCGCGACCAATCCGAAAGAGACCGAGAAGCTGCAATCGATCAAGTCGCATGCCGAGGCCAATGGCGTGCTCGACATGCGGCTGCTCACGGGCGAGGCGGCATGTGCGCTGGAGCCGGCGCTCGCCTGCGACGCCGCGCTGCTGTCGCCGTCGACCGGTATCATCGACAGCCATGCCTACATGCTCTCGCTGCGCGGTGAAGCCGAGGAAGCGGGTGCGGCTTTCGCGTTTCACACCCCGCTGATCCGCGCCAAGGCGACCGCCGGCGTCATCGAGATCGAGGCCGGCGGCGAAGCGCCGATGACGCTGCAATGCAGCCTCCTCGTCAACGCCGCGGGGCTCTCGGCGACGACGGTGGCGCGCAACATCGACGGCATGCCGCTGGACCGGATTCCGCCGGCCTACCTCGCCAAGGGAAACTACTTCAGCTGCAATGCCAGGGCGCCGTTCTCGCGCCTGATCTATCCGGTGCCCGAGCCCGGCGGGCTAGGGGTGCATCTGACGCTGGACATGGCAGGGCAGGCACGTTTCGGCCCTGACGTCGAGTGGATCGAGACGATCGACTACGAGGTCGACCCGTCACGCGCCGAGCGATTCTACCCGGCGATCCGCAAATACTGGCCGACGCTGCCTGACGGCGCGCTCATGCCGAGCTATTCGGGCATCCGCCCGAAGATCGTGCCGCCGGCGGTGGCCACACAGGATTTTTTGATGCAGGGCCCGCGTGATCACGGCGTCGAAGGCCTGATCAATCTGTTCGGCATCGAGTCGCCCGGACTGACGTCATCGCTCGCAATCGCGGATCACGTCGCCGAGCTCGCAGGGCTCCAGGTCCCGCGCAATGATGATTCCGCGGCGCGCACCTTGCCGCAAGGATGAGCGCAAAGGCTCCTGTCCCTGCGGAAAGGGTACAATCAACTCTACGCTGTTACGGGGGTTACTAGTGGAGCGTGTCGCCGTGCCTCAGACGCTCGATCTGGTCCTTGACCATCAACTTCCGGCGCTTCAACTCAACAATTTGCAGGTCGTCTGTTGAAAGGTGCACGAGAGCGTCGTGCAATTCGTTTTCCAGAATTTTGTGCTTCCGCTCCAATTCAACCAGATGTGCCTGAATTGTCATTCGAAACCTCCTCGGTAGGGCTGAACCTCAGGATTCGATCCGGACAAGGAAGTCTACATCACCGATTCGTTCTGTCGATGGGTATCCGTCGTCGCAGCGTCATTTTTGAAAATTCATATGTAACGAAGCGTGAGTAAGGGAACCACGCGGGAAAAATCCATGATATCAACGCGCTTGCGCAGTGCCGTCGAGCCGCAGAAAATATGTCGCGGGAGATCGGCGAGCGACGGTCGCAGATCGCTTGCGATCACGCCGCGCAAGGACGATAATTTCCACAGGGCATCCACAGCCTTAATGTCACGCCTATCGGTTTTTCGGCCACCGCAAACATGACCAATGAAGACGAGCGCGAACTCGAATCCGAGCTCGCCCGGTTGCAGCAGGAACACCGAGATCTCGATGCGGCGATCGATGCACTGCATCAATCGCCAGCCCCCGACCTATTGCGGTTACAGCGGTTGAAGAAACGCAAGCTGTTGTTGCGTGACCGTATCGCGTTCATCGAAGACCAGATCACGCCCGACATCATCGCCTGATCCACAGGGGAGAGCTTTACGGCGGTCCGCCGCGCATGAATCCGCTTGACTCGAAAGGAACAAAATAAGAACATTTGGGCACCCCACGCCCCCGGGAAAACGCCCAAGGAAAACGCAGATGTCGGCAACCGCCCTTCTCGACAACAGCCATTATGAACAAGCCTGCGATCAGGCAATCGCGATGTGCGACGGCAATCTGCGCAGCACCATCAAGGCGCTGATCATGGCCAATGAGTATCTGGAGGCCGAGCTCGAGGAATTGCAGGCGGCGATTTCCGCAGGCTGCATTCCGGAGACCTCGCGCAGCAAGATGCGGAGCAAGAGCAGCGCCGCCTGAGCTATCAGCTATCGGAGCCGACCATGTCCGATGTCACCTATTACGTTGCATTACCCTTCCTGACCGACGACGACGGATCGCCGGTCGCAGGTGCGGCCGAGGAATGCCAGACCTCGGCGGCCGCGTTACGGCGCGCCGAGATTATGTCGCACGGCGCCGGCCACATCGGCGCGGTCGCGTTCAGCCGCAGCGGCGATCCCATGACCGGCGAATTCGGTGACGCCAAACTGCTGCGCAGCTTCGGCAATGTACCGGAAGACCTCGGCACGCTTTAAAATCAGCTGCTGACGAGCCTGATGCGCGGCTCGTGCCGCCGGTGCGCCTTGCGCACATACATGGCGGCATCGGCCTCCTCCAGGGCGCGAGCGGCGTCGGACTGCGCCCCCAGCAGTGCGACGCCGGCGGAGGCGCCCGCGCTCACGTGCTGGCCGAGAAACACGAAGGACAGTTCGTCGATGGCCTGCTCGAAGGCCGCGGCCTTCGCCTTGGCGTCGGTCTCGCTGAGATTCCAGAGCAGCAGCGCGAACTCGTCGCCGCCGAGCCGGCCGACCACGTCCGAGGCGCGGACCTGCCGCGCCAGCGTGGTGGCAATCGCCTTCAGCACCTCGTCGCCGGCGGCATGGCCGAAGGAATCGTTGATCGGCTTCAGCCGGTCGACATCGAGCACGATCAGCGCGCCGCTGGCGCGGTAGCGCTTCATGTAGGCGACGGCGCGCGCGAGCTCGCGTTCGAAACCGCGCCGGTTCGGAATCTCGAGCAGGAAGTCGGTGTCGGCGGCCGCCTCGAGTTCCGCGACGCGCCGCAGCGCCCCCTTGAGCTTGTTCCGCAGGTCGCGGATGGTGGTGGTGACCTTGACGGTCGCGTTGGCGGCGGCATCGGCTGACGCTTCGCGCCGCGACGGTCCGGTCGGACGCCTGGCCGGTCGCTTGGGGGCAGCTTTGGAGCGGCTGGCGCTGGTCTTCGGGCCCTTTTTGGCCTTCGCATCGCTCGCCCTTTTTGGTTTCTTCATAGGCATCCTGCTCAATGAAGGCTTGCGGGGATTCACCAAGACAGGATAGTGCATTCCCTTCTCCTTGCCACCGCCTTGCGAGCCGCCGGCCGGAACCATTAATCTGGCCTATCTTTCTGTTTTTCGAGCACAATTGACGTCATGACCGCGCCGATCGCCATCATTATGGGAAGCCAGTCGGACTGGGACACGATGCGGCATGCCGCCGACACGCTTGCAGCGCTCGGCGTTGCCGCGGACACCCGCATCGTTTCGGCACACCGCACCCCCGACCGGCTGTTTACGTTCGCCAAGGGCGCCAAGACGGCCGGTTACAAGGTCATCATCGCCGGCGCGGGTGGCGCTGCGCACCTGCCTGGCATGGCGGCGGCGCTGACGGAACTGCCGGTGTTCGGTGTCCCCGTCGAATCCAGGACGCTCAAGGGCATCGATTCGCTCTATTCGATCGTCCAGATGCCCGCGGGCATCCCGGTCGGCACCCTCGCCATCGGCAAGGCCGGCGCGATCAACGCGGCGCTGCTGGCGGCTGCCGTGCTGGCCTTGTCCGACCCGGCCTTGTCCGATCGCTTGGCCGCCTGGCGCAAAGCGCAGACCGAGGCGGTTGCCGAGCGCCCGGAGGATAAGGCGTGACTGACGCAAAGCAGGTGAAGCTGAAGCCCGGCGACACCATCGGAATCCTCGGCGGCGGACAATTAGGGCGGATGCTGGCCATGGCGGCGGCACGGCTCGGTCTGCGCTGCCAGGTGTTCTCGCCCGATCCGGATTCGCCGGCCTTCGACGTCGTCCTGAATGCGACCTGCGCCGAATATGCCGACGTCGAAGCGCTCGAGCTGTTCGCCAACGACGTCGACGTCATCACCTACGAATTCGAGAACGTGCCGTCCGCGGCCGCGATGGTGCTGGATGCCCGCCGCCCCGTGCTGCCCAACCGCAAGATCCTCGAGACCACCCAGGACCGGCTCGCCGAGAAGGATTTCGTGATGCGGCTCGGCATCGGCACCGCAGCCTATGCCGACGTCACCTCGGTCTCGTCGTTGCGCGAGGCAATCGCCAGGATCGGCCTTCCGGCGGTGCTGAAGACCCGCCGCTTCGGCTATGACGGCAAGGGCCAGGCCATCATCCGCGAGGGCGACGACATCGCGAAAGTGTGGACCAGTCTCGCCACCAAATCGGCGATCCTGGAAGCCTTCGTGTCGTACGAGCGCGAGATTTCCGTGATCGCCGCCCGCTCGGCCACAGGCCAGGTCGAGTGTTTCGACGTCACCGAAAACGAGCACCGCGACCACATCCTGAAAATATCTCGTGCGCCCGCCCAAATCCCGGACATGCTCGCCGAGGAAGCGCGCAGCATCGCCGGCAAGATCGCGAGCGCACTTGATTATGTCGGCGTGCTCGCCGTCGAGATGTTCGTGCTTGCCAACGGCACCGGACCGAAGGTGCTAGTCAACGAGATCGCTCCGCGTGTGCACAATTCCGGACACTGGACGCTCGACGGTGCGTCCGTCTCGCAGTTCGAGCAGCACATCCGCGCCATTGCCGGCTGGCCTCTCGGCAAACCCGTGCGCCACGGCGAGGTCGTCACCATGACCAATCTGATTGGCGACGAGATCAATGACTTTGACAAGTGGCTGAGCGTGCCGGGCGCGACCGTGCACATCTACGGCAAGGGCGCACCGCGCCCCGGCCGCAAGATGGGCCACGTCACCGAAGTCAGGCCGACGAAAGACAAGTGACGGGACCGCAGCAAATGCTGCGATCCTGCTTTGCGACCCGAGCCGTTTCCGTTCCGATGGAATCGGGACGGGCTCCAGATTTTTCTTTTGACGCGTTTTCTTGACGCGAACCGGTCTCCACTTCGCTCGAAAACGCGCTAAATTAGGCCGTCTTCGCGCCCGCGACGACGCCGGTGGGCTCCTCGCTGAGCCAACGATAGATCACCCCGCCCAGCGCGCCGCCGATCAATGGCGCGACCCAGAACAGCCAGAGCTGCGCTGTTGCCCAGCCGCCGACGAACAGCGCGGGGCCCGTGCTGCGCGCCGGGTTCACCGAGGTGTTGGTGACGGGGATGCTGACGAGATGGATCATCACCAGCGCGAGCCCGATCGCCAGCGGCGCAAAGCCCGCGGGCGCACGGCCATGGGTGGCGCCCATGATGATGAACAGGAACATCATGGTCATCACCACCTCGGTGAGGAAGCACACGATCATGCCGTACTGGCCGGGCGAATGGGCGTCGTAACCGTTGGACGCGAAGCCTTTGCTGACGTCGAAGCCGGGAGCTCCACTTGCGATGACGTAGAGAAGCCCCGCGGCCACGATCGCGCCGGCCACCTGCGCGATCACATAGGGCAGGATCTGTCCGGCCGGAAAACGCCCGCCGGCAGCAAGACCGACGGTGACAGCCGGGTTGAGATGGCAGCCGGAGATGTGGCCGATCGCATAGGCCATCGTGACCACGCTCAACCCGAATGCCAGGGAAACACCGACCAGACCGATACCAACCTGCGGAAAGCCGGCTGCGATCACCGCACTCCCGCAACCTGCGAATGTGAGCCAAAAGGTACCGATAGCCTCGGCCGCGTATTTTTTTGTATCCATGTGTCGTCCCCTACTTTCAAAAGATTCCGGAGCAAAGCTCCGGAAACGGCCCCACCCTGGGCGTCAAATCTCCCAAATCGGGGCCGCACAATGGTATTCTGCCTCATTTAATGGCTGAACTTGGCCCGAAAATCCGGTTGGCCGGTGGACATCCCCGGTTTTGTCTGATACATCCGCGCCCTCAAGGTTAAGGGCTTGTGCGTTTCGCCATCCCCTTTGACTTACCAGAATTCAAATCCGATCCACTGAAGAGGATGCCGCGTGCAGGTTCTCGTTCGCGATAATAATGTCGATCAAGCCCTCAAGGCGCTGAAGAAGAAGATGCAGCGCGAGGGTATTTTCCGCGAGATGAAGCTCCGCGGTCATTACGAGAAGCCCTCCGAGAAGAAGGCCCGCGAAAAGGCTGAAGCCGTGCGCCGCGCGCGCAAGCTGGCCCGCAAGAAGCTCCAGCGCGAAGGCCTGCTGCCGATGAAGCCGAAGCCGGTGTTCGGGGCTGGCCCCGGCGGAGATCGTGGCGGTCGTGGCGGCCCGGGTGCTGGCGCCGGTGCAGGTGCTGGTCCGCGCGGACCGCGCTGATTTTGCTGGAATTGCACGACTGAGTTTTCAATGACGCGGGCCCCGGGCCCGCGTTATTAGTTTGTAGCGGTGCCTTTTCTGGGACGGGGCACTACAGATGCGGCACCAACGCGCGAGCGAACCGTAGATGGCCTCCCCTTTCCCCGAGCGCGGCGTGGCGCGGCTAAGCCAGATCTGGCAGCTGCTCGTGCTGGCTTTGATGGGGATTGCGCTGTGCGGCTGCTCCTTCGATCTGGGCTCGCTGATGCCGGAGAAGGAGAAGCCGCAGGAGGCGCCCAAGGCGGCCGCCGCCACGGAGAGCGCGGTCAGCGCCGGCAACGTCAGCGAAGCCCAGGCCCATACGGCAAAGGCACAGGCCCTGGCAAAGTCCGGCGAGACGGCGGCTGCGCTCGATGAGTTCAACCACGCGGTCGGGCTCGATCCCTACAATGCGCAGGCGCTCTATGGCCGCGCCCTGATCTACCAGGGCAAGAACCAGCACGACTTTGCGATCGCCGATTTCAGCGCCGCGAGCGGACTCAACCCGCAGAAGGTCGAGCCGCTGCTCGGCCGCGCCATCAGCTATCTCGCCCTCGGCAAGGTCAAGGAGGCCGCGGCCGATCTGGATGAGGCTTCCGAAGCCGATCCGCACAATGCCCAAGTCTGGACCACGCGCGGACAAGCCTATGAACGGCTGGGCGACAGGACCAAGGCGGCGGCGTCGTACACCAAGGCGGTCTCGCTTCGTCCACGCGACGACGCCGCCCGCAGCGGCCTCGCCCGGGTCGGCGGCTGACGATCCCGGCGCAGCACGGGCGCAGTCTTAATCCGGGGTGACGCTCTTCGGCAGAACGGAATGGAACATGGACTTGACGCCCGACAGCATGTCGTCGGCGACATTGGTCTTCGGCCGCGGCATGGATGCGCCGGCATCGGCGCGCAGATCGAGCGGGGGTGCGATCACGGGGACCGGTATGTCAGCCGGCGGCGTCAGCCGATTCGGGTTCTCGTTGCCGACCGAGGCCGTGTAGGGCGGGCTCACCTGCGACGAGCCGCCATTGCCATAGGCCTCGGATGCAGGCGTCGAGACCGTGATCGGCGGCGGCAACGGACGCACCGTTGAAGGATCCACGGGGACGATACGCGGGGCCTCCGGGGTGCGGGCGGCTTCGCGCACCGAAGGCTCCTGGGTCCTCTCGGGCGACTTGCTCTCGGAAGACTTGGTGTCGGAAGACTTGGTGTCGGAAGACTTGGTGTCGGCCGATTTGGCCTCAGCCGCTTTGCCCTCAGGCGACTTGCGCAGGCGCTCTATCGCGGCGCGCACGAGATCGTTGGCGTCGGGGGTTGCGGCCGGAGCGGCAGCTGGCGCCGAATTGGCCTCCACCACCGGGGCGGGAGTGGGCGCAGTGACGGCCGGGGTGGACTTGGCGACCGCCTTCTCGCGCGCGGACGGCTTGCCGCGTGGGGCGGCCTCGGCCGGTGCCACGTCCGCAGTCGCCTTGTCAGAAGTCTTGTCGGAAGTCTTGTCGGAAGTCTTGGGCTCAGCGCTCGGCTGATCGGCAGTCTTCTCGGCCGCCGGCTTGTCCGTCACGCTCTTCTCGGAGATGCCCTTGGCCTTGACGCCGGGCACGGGGAGGTTGGCCACATCGGCGGGCTTGCCGTTCTTGCCAGCCTGGGCAGGCGCCATCACGGCCGCGGGCGCATCCGCCGCCGGCTTGGCGTTGATGTAATGATTAACAATGTACGCCCCGATGATCGTTGCGAGCACCGAGGGGAAGATGTCCATCGAGATTTTAGCGATGTATTTCAGCATTCCGGCCACTCCCCGCGCGATCTGATGCGGGAACTTTGAGGCATAGTGAGGGATCAACTGCGACGGATCAATGGCAAAGGGTAACGCCGGACTTACGGCTTCAGCTCGATCTCAAGGAACACGATCTCGGTTGCGGTTTCGTTAAGCACGTCGTGCTGGACGCCGGCCTTGCGAAAGTAGGATTTTCCGGCCGCAAGCTGGGCCTTGGACCGCTCGCCATTGGGCGCCACGATGGTCATTTCCCCCGCGACGACGGGAACAATGACGTAGTCCATGCCGTGAGTGTGATGCCCGGTGGCGCTGTTTGGAGCGAGCCGCCACTCGGTCACCCGAACCTGCTCATTGTCGACCTGAACCTCGGACTTGGCGGCAAGCATCGGAACTCTCCTGGGCATCATTCGGAAAACCGGTTCAGGGCACGAAAACCATGAACACGTAGACGGCAAATACCACCATATGGACCAGCCCGAACAGGACATTGGTCCTACCTGTACCGAAGGTCAGCATGCTCAGGAAGAAGGTCAGAAGCAAAAGCACGCTGCCCTGGCCGCTGAGGCCGAGCTCGAGCTCCTTGTCGAGCGCGTAGGTGGCGACGCCGACGGCCGGGATGGTCAGCCCGATCGTCGCCAGCGACGATCCGAGCGCGAGATTGATGCTCTTCTGGAGGTCGTTCTTGCGGGCCGCCGAGACCGCTGCGACGCCTTCCGGCAGCAGGATCAGGAGCGCGACCAGAAGTCCGGCAAAGGCAGGCGGCGCGCCGATCCTGGCCGCAACGGCATCGACCACCAGCGAGAATTTCTTGGACAGCAGCACGACCGCCAGCAGCGCAATCAGCAGCAGCACGACGCTGAGCACCAAGGTCCGGCCCGACAGATGCGCCTCGCCGCTCCCGCCGTCCGCCCGTTCGTGGACGAAGTAATCCTTGTGCAGGACGGTCTGGGTGTAGAGAAACACCCCGTACAGCGCGAGCGTGACCACGTCGACGAAGCCGAGCTGAACCGCCGAATAGACCGGGCCCGGCGTGGTGGTCGTGTAGTTCGGCATGATCAGGGTGATGGTCGCGAGCGCGAACAGCACGCTGAGATAGACGTTGGCCCCCGAGAGCTGAAAGCCCTGCTCGCGATAGCGCAGGCCGCCGATGAAGATGCAGAGCCCGACGAGGCCATTGCAGACGATCATGACCACGGCGAACACGGTGTCGCGCGCCAGTGCCGGGGCAGGCTTGTCGCCCAGCATGATCGTGGTGATCAGCGCCACCTCGATGATGGTCACCGAGAGCGTCAGCACCAGCGTGCCATAGGGTTCGCCGACCCGTTCGGCGATCACTTCGGCATGATGAACCGCGGCGAACACCGTGCCGAACAGGATGACCAGGAGCACGAGGGCGAAGACGAGCCCGCCGAACGACAGCGTGAACACGTAGCCCGTCACGCTGACGGCTGCGAACAACAGCACGGCCAGCGCCGGAAAGACCCAGGCCGACCGAGGCATCGGATTATGCGCGCTCATCCATCGGCTCCAATTATCAGATCCGAGCAGTAGCAAATCGGCCGGCAGATTCAATGCCCGTGCAGGATCGGCGAGACCGGCAGCAGCGTCAGCAGCACGAACAGCGGGATCAGCACCGCGCTGGCACGCACGAAATAACCGAAGAAGCTCGGCATCTCGATGCCGTTCTCGCTGGCGATGCTGCTCACCATGAAGTTCGGAGCATTGCCGATATAGGTGAGCGCGCCCATGTAGACCGCGCCCATGGAGATGGAGGCGAGCGTGCCCGAAAGCTCATGCATCAGCACTTGCGGGTCGCCTCCGGCGAGCTCGAAAAACAACAGATAGGTCGGCGCATTGTCGAGGAACGCCGACATCAGGCCGGTGAACCAGAAATAGGCAACCTCGCGCGGCGTGCCGTCCGGCGCGGTCACGGCCGACAACAGCCAGGCAAACGCGCCATGATGGCCGGCATCGAGCATGGCAATGACCGGGATGATCGCGACAAAGATGCCGGCGAACAGTTTCGCGACTTCGCGGATCGGCTCCCAGGTGAAGCCGTTGGCCTGCCTGTGCTCCTCCGGCGTCAACCACACCGACAGGGCCGCAATGGCCAGCAGCACCGCGTTGCGGGCGATGTCTTCCAGCTCCAGCCTGGTTCCGAGAATGTCGAAGGCGATACCGGACTTCCACATCGCCGAGGCCAGCAGGCTCGCCACGATGGCTGCGATCAGCACCAGGTTGACGAGGCCGCGGATGCGGACCGGCTTCGCGGGACCTGCATCGGGTGGCAGCGGCTCGCTGCGGAAGCGCCAGAGGTCGACGGCGACGAAGATCGCGAGCAGCAGTCCGGCGACGATCGCCGTCTGTAGCCAAATGGTCCGCGTGGTCCAGAAGAAGTCGACGCCGTGCAGAAAGCCGACGAACAGCGGAGGATCGCCGAGCGGGCTCAGCGCGCCGCCGACATTGGCGACCAGGATGATGAAGAAGACGACGACATGGGCGTTGTGGCGCCGCGGCCGGTTGGCGCGGATCAAAGGGCGGATCAGGATCATGGCCGCCCCCGTGGTGCCGACGATGCTCGCCATCAGCGTGCCGAGTGCGAGGATACCCGCATTCGCCGCCGGCGTCGCCTTGATGTCACCCGTGACGAGAATGCCCCCGGCCACGACATAGAGCGAGAACAGCAGCACGATGAAGCCGAGATATTCGGCGAGCATGGCGTGAACGAGCGCGGCCAGCGTCGCCGTGCTCCCGGCAAGGATGACGAGCGAGGCCAGCGCCAGCAGCGACCAGGCCGCGGCGATCTTGCCGTAATGATGGTGCCAGACTTTTGCAAACAGCAGCGGCCCGAGCGCGATCGACAGCAGTAGGCCGGCAAAGGGCAGCGCATAGGGCCAGCGCATCGCCGCGCCGTCGAGCCCGGTCGCAGCCCATGCGTGCTGCGGCAACAGCACGACGAGGATCGCGGCGATGAACCCGCTCCCGCGCCGAACAACAAGCGGTCTAGTAAGCAATGAAGCGCCTCGCCGTTTCGATCGCACCGAAAGCATCGAGATTGTCGTGTCCGCCGCCCGCAAAGCGAACGAACTGCTTCGGTTCATGCGCGAGCGCGAACAGACGCTCTCCGAACACGATCGAAATGGCAAGGTCATTGGTGCCGTGCATCACCAATAGCGGCACAGTGACGCGCGGGATGCGCTCATCGGAATGAAACGGATCCCGCATCAGCAGGCGCACCGGAACGAACCAGAACGATGAAGCCGCAACGTCGACCGTCGACGTATAGGGGGCTTCCAGGATGAGTTTTCCAACACGATGCTCCGAGGCGGTCGCGACCGCGACGCCCGTCCCGAGCGAAAAGCCCCAGGTGACAATTCGTTCCGCCGCGTAGCGCGCAGTGGTGAAGGCGTAGGCGGCCGCGGCATCGCGCAGCAGGCCCTTCTCGCTCGGCGCGCCGCTCGAGCCGGCATAGCCGCGATAGGACAGCGCGACGAGGCCGGTGCCGTCCGTCGTCATGGCCTTGAAGCGGCTGACACGGCCAGCGAGAAAATCGCCATTGCCCGGGAAATACAGGATCACGGGGCGGCCGGGCCTCGCCGGCACGTGCCAGACGATGACCTTCTCGCCATCCGACGTGGGCAGGACATGCTCTTCGGCCTCGGGGAGGCCTGCGGCATCCGGCGCGGCGCGACCAGCGGGCGGGATCGGAAACAGCATCTCGCGCTGCCTGACATACAGCACGACGAGACCGCCGAGATAAACGGCCGCGAGCAGGATGGCGATCCATTTGACGATGGTCATGATGACGCAGCCGGTCTCCGGCTCAGGGCTTGCGACGGCTCCGCAGCAATTTCATGACATCGGGCTGGAGGCCCGCCGGAACGTCGCGGCGGCCGCACGCCGCCACATGGGCGGCGTGCCATGCGACACGCTACTCGCGCGTCGCCTTCAGTGGCATGCGATCGGACCGTTGCCGCTCCCTGTTCAGAGCCACGGTCCGCTCCCTTCCGCGCTACATCGCCTTGACGATGCTTTCAGTGACCTTCTTGGCGTCGCCGAGCAGCATCATGGTGTTGTCGCGGTAGAACAGCGGATTGTCGATGCCGGCATAGCCCGAAGCGAGCGAGCGCTTGATGAACATCACGGTGCCGGCCTTCCAGACCTGGAGCACCGGCATGCCGTAGATCGGCGAGGTCTTGTCCTCTTCGGCCGCCGGGTTGGTGACGTCGTTGGCACCGATCACGAAGGCGATGTCGGCCTGCGCGAACTCGGAGTTGATGTCCTCGAGCTCGAACACCTCGTCATAGGGCACGTTGGCCTCGGCCAGCAGCACGTTCATGTGGCCGGGCATGCGGCCGGCGACCGGGTGAATGGCGTACTTCACCTCGACGCCTTCCTTCTTCAGGATGTCGCCCATTTCACGCAGCGCGTGCTGGGCCTGCGCCACCGCCATGCCGTAGCCTGGCACGATGATGACCTTGGAGGCGTTCTTCATGATGAAGGCGGCATCGTCCGCCGAGCCGAGCTTGGCCGGCTTCTGCTCGCCGCCGCCACCGCCCGCAGCGGCGGTCTCGCCGCCGAAGCCGCCGAGGATGACCGAGATGAAGGACCGGTTCATCGCGTGGCACATGATGTAGGACAGGATCGCGCCGCTTGATCCCACCAGCGCGCCGGTGATGATCAGCGCGGAATTGCCGAGGGTGAAGCCGATGCCGGCCGCGGCCCAGCCGGAGTAGGAGTTCAGCATCGAAATCACGACCGGCATGTCGGCGCCGCCGATCGGGATGATCATGAGCACGCCGAGCGCCAGCGCGATGATGACGATCAGCCA
The DNA here is from genome assembly GCF_029846695.2 of Bradyrhizobium nivariense. Lineage (NCBI taxonomy): Bacteria > Pseudomonadati > Pseudomonadota > Alphaproteobacteria > Hyphomicrobiales > Nitrobacteraceae > Bradyrhizobium > Bradyrhizobium nivariense. The sequence continues at coordinate 61,296 of NZ_JARWCR020000021.1, forward strand.
GAAGTCGAGCGCGCTGCCCGACATCACCAGCCCGACGATGAAGACGACGAGCGCGATCGCGAGCGCGATGTTGATGATATGGCGGAACGGCAGGATGATCGGCGCGCCGCTCATCCGCGCGGACAGCTTCAGGAACGCGATCACGGAGCCCGTGAAGGTCAGCGCGCCGATGGCGACGCCGAGCGACATCTCGACCAGGCTCTGCGGATGGATGTTGCCGGGGGAGCCGATGTCGAAGGCCTCAGGTGCGTAGAACGCACCGGCGGCGACCAGCACCGCGGCCATGCCGACCAGCGAGTGGAAGGCCGCAACCAGCTCCGGCATCGAGGTCATCGGCACCCTGCGCGCAATCACCGCGCCGACGCTGCCGCCGATCGCTATGCCAAGGATCACGAGGATCCAGGCAAGGCCGTCCGCCGGCGGATGGCTGGCCAGCGTGGTGGCGACCGCGATCGCCATACCGATCATGCCGAAGAAATTGCCCTGCCGGGATGAGGCGGGGCTGGACAGCCCGCGCAGTGACAGGATGAACAGCACACCCGCCACGAGATACAGAACTGCAGCCAGATTGGCGTTCATCTCAGGTCCCCTTTGTCTTCGTCACCCCGAGGTGCACGCCGCTCACTTCACCTTCTTCTTGTACATCGCCAGCATGCGCTGGGTGACAAGGAAGCCGCCGAAGATATTCACGCAGGCGAAAATGAGCGCGATGAAGCCGAAGCCGCGCGCCCAGCCCGAGCCGCTCGAGATCATGCCGACGCCGACCGCGAGCAGCGCGCCGACCACGATCACCGAGGAGATCGCGTTGGTCACGCTCATCAGCGGCGTATGCAGCGCCGGCGTCACCGACCACACCACGAAATAACCGACGAAGACGGCGAGAACGAAGATCGACAGCCGGAAGACGAAGGGATCGACGACTTGTGCAACATGCTCCATGACGGCTCTCCTTAAACCTTCGGCTGGAAGTTCGGATGGATGACGGCGCCGTCCTTGGTCAGCGCGGTGGCCTTGACCAGCTCGTCCTCCCAGTTCACCGCGAGGGATTTGCTACCCTTGTCGACCATGGTCTCGATGAAATTGAACAAATTGCGCGCGTAGAGGCTGGAGGCCGACGCCGCGACGCGGCCGGCGACATTGGTGTAGCCGACGATCTTGATGCCATCGAGATCGGCGACCTCGCCCGGCCTTGCCCCCTCGACATTGCCGCCGCGCTCGACGGCGAGATCGACCAGCACCGAACCCGGCTTCATCGACTTGACCATCTCGGCAGAGACCAGCTTCGGCGCCGGCCGCCCCGGGATCAGCGCGGTCGTGATCACGATGTCCTGCTTCTTGATGTGCTCGGCGGTGAGCGCGGCCTGCTTGGCCTGGTACTCTTTCGACATTTCCTTGGCGTAGCCGCCGGCGGTCTGCGCGTTCTTGAATTCCTCGTCTTCGACGGCGAGGAACTTTGCGCCGAGCGATTCCACCTGCTCTTTCGTCGCGGGCCGCACGTCGGTCGCGGTGACGACGGCGCCGAGCCGGCGCGCGGTCGCGATCGCCTGCAGGCCGGCCACGCCGACGCCCATCACGAACACCTTTGCGGCCGGAATGGTGCCCGCCGCGGTCATCATCATCGGGAAGGCGCGGCCGAAGGCTTCGGCGCCCTCGATCACGGCACGGTAGCCGGCGAGGTTGGCCTGCGACGACAGCACGTCCATCACCTGCGCGCGCGTGATGCGCGGCATCAATTCCATCGCGAAGGCGGAGACGCCGGCATCGGCCATCGTCTTCAGCGCGGCCTCGTTGCCGTAGGGGTCCATGATGGCGATGACGAGCGCGCCGCGCTTGTACTGCGCCAGCTCGGAGGCTTCAGGGCGCTTCACCTTGATGATGATATCGGCGTCCTTCAGCGCATCGGCGCTGACGGTGGCGCCCACGGCGGTGAATTCGGAATCCGGCAGGCCCGACTTGAGGCCGGCGCCCGGCTCGACGGCGATCTCGGCGCCCAACGCCTTGAACTTCTTCACCGTATCAGGCGAAGCGGCAACGCGCGGCTCCGACGGATCGATTTCCTTGGCAACGGCGATCTTCATAGGCCCTCCGGCGACGCGGGAAAAAAGCGCGCACGCGAACTTAGCGTTACTCCCGTAACGTTGGATACCGGTTTTGGAACCGGCTTGTATGCAAATTCTATGAGCAGCCGCCGGCGCTGGCGGATGCAACCGGCGATAGTCAGGTCAGGAAGATCGCCATCAGGATCACGATGAGAGCGACCGAGACCGTGCCGTACTTCACCAGCTTGATGAAGCCTTCATAGGTGTGCTCGTGGGCAACGTAGTCGTTGCCGTCGGCGGTGCTGTACGCCACTTCGCTATGATCAGCCATCAATTGTCCCCAGTCGAAGTCGAATTTCATCGCTGGGATACCGCAAACTTTCGGGCAGGGCAACGGCACGGAGGCGCGGTTTTCCCGCAAATCAGCTCATTTGGAATTCCGATTGCCGGGATCCGGCTAGCCCTGATCGATCATCGTGGAGGTGACGCTCGCGGTCCGCCGCTGGGGCGCCGGAAGGTCGAGCGCCTCGCGGACCGCGTCGATGGCCGGCTCGCCCGCTTCTGTGAACCTGGCCGTGCGCGGATTGACGCCGCATCCGACCACCACCGGATTGTCACCGGACAGGAAACCGTGGGCCATGTGGAAGCCCAGCGCCCGGTAGACCTCGAACTGTTCCTCGGAGAAGAACTGGTCACCCGTGGTTTCGTGCGGGAACGTGGCATGCCGCCGCCCATAGTCGCGGATGTAGTCGTTCTCGTCACCGGTCAGGGACGACTTGAGGTAGACGAGATAACCAGTGTCGCCGGCCCCATAGTCGATGGTGCCGATGGCGACATGGACGTGATCCATCGGCTCGTCATCGCGCCGGCATCGGGACGTCGGCGGCTGCGCATTGCACGCCATCAACGCACGCGTGCGTTCGCGGATGGGCGCCCAGGGCAGGTCGATCCGTACGCCGAGATCGATGCGGGCATAGCGTTGCAGCGTCATCAGCGAGGCGAAGTTCATCGGCGTGTCCGCTTCGGCATCCACCGCGATGATGACCCTGCAACGCCGGCGCAGCAGCTCGTAGACGCCGAGATTTTCGATATGGCCGCCGTCGGTGAGATAGACACCGTCGCTGTTCTCATAGAGACGTCCGGAGATTTCGGACCAGAAATAGAGCGGCGAGAAGCGGCGGAACGAGCGCGCGTTCACGTAGCGCGGATTTCGCAGCCAATAGCCCAGCCGAACGTTGAGGAGGGCGAGCGTCGGCGTCAACGCCTTGATCGAGTTCGAGCCCATGTTCGACGATGCCGCGGCTCCGGAGATCGCCATGGCGGTCGCAAGGTCGAGACTTTGCTCGGCCCTCTCGACCGCCAATGTCGCCGCGTATCCGGTCGCCTCACTCCCGACATTGCGCGGTGAAAACACGAAGAAGTCGGCGTTGCGGCCGCGCCGGTTGGCAAAATCCGACCCTTGGATGTTCAGGGCCGTGTTGATGAGGTGATAAGGCGCCCGCAACCGGGCCCCGACATGTTGACTGTCAGCGGCATCGTCCGGGTTCGCGGCACCAAAGAGGTCGCTCAACTTCATGCGATCGAGCGGCCTGAAATCGCGGCCCTGGTCGAGGCTGGCCTCGGCGCGCGCGATGTCGCTCTCGGCCGGCCGGGTCGGATCGAAGAGGAAGGCCTTGCTCAACCTGTCGCGGTACAGCCTGTGAAGCGAGTTGGCATTCGGCGTCAAAAGCCAGGAGACCAGGAACAGCAAGATGCCCGTCAGCGCGTACAGGACGATCACCGGCAGGCTGAAGGAGTAGCCCGCGTCGGACCCGGACCCCTGAAACAGTTGCGGAAAGTGCGGCTGCACCTTGCGTGCGACCCACTGAGCTGCCGATTGGAGCCACGCCGGCGCGTGCCAGGTCGCCAGCCGATCCGAGTCCATCTCGACGCGCGGCTCGGTGAACGGCGCAGGCTTCGGCCCGGCTGTTTCGACGGCGGCGTTCCGGTCCAGCTGGATCTTGCCTGCGAGACCGCCCGGGAGCGATGCGTTCAATTTTGCCTTTGCAATACAGTCCCACTGCTCGGTTGCGGCCGAGCACGTCCTGAACAGATCGTTGGAGATGCCCCAATACGACAAATAGAGGTAGGCAACCCAGATGATCAGCGGCAAAGCGAGGCCTGCGATCCAGAGCGCGGCCTTGGCAACGACCGCAAGGAGCATCGATCCCCACTGCGAGGAGACGCTGTTGCCCTTCAACAACTCGAGGAACTGCTGCCGGAACGCGGTGACGAAGACCGCGACAGGCGCCGCGACCGCGGCAATCGACTGGATCCACGCCACCGCGACGCCGCCGACCGGCCCGCCGATCACGCTGCTGTCGGCAACGTCGAACATCTGCCCCAACATGAACGGCTGAAATTCGAAGAACGCGATGGCTGACAGCAGAACCAGGAAGGTCGCGCCCGCGGTCGGGACGTGCGAGCGGAATTCCTGGCGCTTGTCCGGGCCGGCAAAGGACCGGACAATCGCCCACAGGAAGAACAGAACGACGCCGATGATCGCCGTCGCCAGGGTGAGCGCGAAGTTCTTCACCTGGAGCAGGCGCGCGAAATCGCAGGCGATGCCGATCACGACGACGATGCCGGCCGCGTAGATGCACACGATGGCGGGGCCGCTGCCCCTTTCGGATCGCGAGCCGATGTAAGCCAGCACGCCGCAAGCGAGCAGGATCAAGGCAGTGATGGCGCCGACCGCCGCGAATCCGTACTGATTCACGAAGGTGAAGTCGTGCAGTTCACACGCCTTCGAATCGACGAAGCTCATGCCGAACAGATTCGCAACCGTCAGGCATGTCCGGGTCGGCGTCGACCAGATGGTGACGGCCGCCAGCATCAGGACGACCGGAAGGGTGATCCCGATATTGGCGATCAGCCCGCGCACCACGATGGCAATTCCGGTGAGGAGATCGCGCACGCCGGCGGGGATCAGATAGTTGGAGTAGTTCCTGATGTGCCCGACGGAGGGCGTATCGCTGATCTCGTTCGCGGTCGCGGTGCCACCCGACGGCCTCTCCCCGAAGACGAAACGCCCCGCGACCGTCATGGTCGCACTGAGCGAGCTGCCGATATAGCCGCCGCCCGAGACGGTCGAGAGATAGTCGATCCGCCGGAACAAATCGTGGTGGTTCAAGGCCTGAAGAACGCCGAGGCAGAGCGCCGAGGAGCGAATGCCGCCGCCGGACAATGCGAGCCCGGTGACCTCGAGCATCTGGCAGGATTGCAGACCATCGGTGCGGAGCTGACGCGTCTCCTCGCGGCGGGTGTTGATCGCCTCGATTTCGTCGCGGACGATCTGATGATGCTTCTCGCACCAGGGCATTTCATCGGCGGATCGAGGAGTCCGGGCTTCAACAGGATGGGTGGGCTGTAACTGATCGAGCATGCGTGCCTCCCCTGGGTGGTGGAGCACCGGCAATCAATGGTTGTAAAATGAACAAAAAAATAGCCTTATGAAATTTAGTCGCGCGGGGGATGCGAACGTTCAATCCTGCATCGTAGACGCGCGTGACCCGTGCGAAGGTCGCAAGGCGCCGCGACGGCTGGAACTTGCGCCGGCGCCGCATTTCGCGAAAATGTGTCGAGGCGCGCTTCAGGGAACTCGCAGCGTCGGCTCAGCCCATCGCTTCCAGCTCGTCGATCATCCCCGCGATGACGCTAAGCCCGCCGTCCCAGAACTTTGGATCCTTGGCATCGAGCCCGAACGGCCGCAGCAGCTCGGAATAATGCTTGGTGCCGCCGGCGGCGAGCATGTCGAGATACCGCTCGGCAAAGCCCTCGGCCGCGTTCTCGTAGACGGCGTAGAGCGAGTTCACGAGACAATCGCCGAACGCATAGGCGTAGACGTAGAACGGCGAATGGATGAAGTGCGGGATGTACATCCAGTAATTCTCGTAGCCCGCCTTGATCTCGATTGCCGGCCCCAGGCTCTCGCCCTGCACCGACATCCAGATCTCGCCGAGCCGCGCCGCGGTGAGCTCGCCGTTCTTGCGTTCGGTGTGGACCGCGCGCTCGAAGGAATAGAACGCGATCTGCCGCACCACGGTGTTGATCATGTCCTCGACCTTGCCGGCGAGCAGCGCCTGGCGCTGCTTCGCGCTCCTGGTCTGCGCGAGCAGCCGCCGGAAGGTCAGCATCTCGCCGAACACGCTCGCGGTCTCCGCCAACGTCAGCGGCGTCGGCGCCATCAACGCGCCGTTCTTGGCGGCCAGCACCTGGTGCACGCCATGGCCGAGCTCGTGGGCGAGCGTCATCACGTCGCGCGGCTTGCCCTGGTAGTTCATCAGCACGTAGGGGTGCGCCGACGGTGTGGTCGGATGCGAGAACGCGCCCGGCGCTTTGCCCGGGCGTACCGGCGCATCGATCCAGCGGTCGGCGAAGAAGCGCTCGGCGATATCGGCCATATGGGGCGAGAAGCCGCGATAGGCTGTCAGCACCATGTTCCGCGCGTCAGGCCAGCCGATGACGTCGGTCGCCGCAAAAGGTAGCGGCGCGTTGCGGTCCCAATAGGCCAGGCGCTTCCTGCCGAACCAGCGTGCCTTCAGCGCGTAATAACGATGCGACAATTTTGGATAGGCCGCGCGCACGGAAGCAACCAGCGCATCCACCACCTCGCGCTCGACGCGGTTGTTCAGATGGCGGGAATCCGCGACGTCCTTGAAGCCGCGCCAGCTGTCGGAGATGTCCTTGTCCTTGGCCAGCGTGTTGGTGATCAGCGCAAAGGTGCGCTCATTGGCCTTGAAGGTCTTTGCGAGCGCCTCTGCCGCGGCCTTGCGCTTGGCGCCGTCGCGGTCCTGCAACAGATTGAGCGTCGGCTCGATCGCGAGCTCCTTGGGCCCGACCTTGAAGCGCAGGCCCGAGATGGTCTGGTCGAACAGCCGGTTGAAGGCGGAATAGCCGGTCTGCGCTTTCTCCAGGAAGAGCTGCTCGAGCTTGTCGTCGAGCTGGTACGGCTTCTCCTTGCGCAGATCTTCGATCCAGGGACGATAGTGCGCGAGTTCGGCGGCCTGCATCGCGCGGTTCAAGATTTCGTCATCGACACGGTTGAGCTCGAGCGCGAAGAACAGCAGATGCGTCGATGCAGCCGTCAGCCGCTCGGAAACGTCGCCGTAAAACTTTGAAATCGCAGGGTCCACGCTGTCGCCGGCATGAACGAGGCCGGCGTACGAGCCGAGCCGGCCGGCGAGGTCGTCGATCGCCTCATAGCGTCGCACGGCTTCAGTGAGCCATTTTCCGCCATCTTCCTTTGCTGTCCCTGTTGCGAGCTTGCCCTTGTAGTCGGTCTCGAACGCGACGCAATCGGCATCCATCTTCTCGAGGTCGCGCGCCACTTCCGGCGCATCGATCCCGGAATAGAGGTCGGCGAGGTTCCACTCCGGAAGCTTGCCGGTCTTGCTCGCAGGCTTTGCGAGTGAAGTCTTGGAGGACTTTGCCTTGGCGGATTTCTTGGTGCTCGGCTTGCGGAGAGCGGGTGAGCTGGAAGCAGACTTTTTAGGTGCAGACTTCTTTTTGAGAGCAGACTTTTTAAGAGCAGACTTGGAGCGCGAATTCATTGTGTGGGAAACCTGTGTTCAACAATCGCGGCGACGGGCGGGGGCATCAAGGTTTAAGAGTGCGTTAATCGGCTTCGGCCAGAGTGCCCCGATTCGAGACAGATAGTAGTAGCGTGCGGGGAACACCATGGCTGCCAGTATTTTGATCGCCGACGATGACGCTGTAGCCCGCCGGCTGGTCGAGAACATGGTGCAGAAATGCGGCTATGAGACGATCGTGGTGGACTCCGGCGACGCCGCGATCGCCGCCCTCACCGCCCCTGACGCGCCGGCCATCGACGGCGTCATCCTCGATCTCGTGATGCCCGGCCTCGACGGCATGGGCGTGCTGGCGAAAATCCGCGAAGCGGGCCTCAGCATCCCCGTCATCGTGCAGACCGCCCATGGCGGCATTGACAATGTGATCTCGGCGATGCGCGCGGGCGCGGCCGATTTCGTGGTCAAGCCGGTCGGCCTCGAGCGGCTCCAGGTCTCTCTTCGCAACGCGCTCAATTCGTCCGCGCTCAAGGGCGAATTGCAGCGCATCCGTCACAGCCGTGAGGGCCGGCTGACCTTCTCCGACATCATCACCCGCGCCGAGGCGATGGCGGCCGTGATGCGCGCAGCGCAGAAAGCAACAAACTCCTCGATCCCCGTGCTGATCGAGGGCGAATCCGGTGTCGGCAAGGAGATGTTCGCGCGCGCCATCCATGGCAGCGGCGAGCGCAAGGCAAAACCGTTCGTCGCGGTCAATTGCGGCGCGATCCCCGACAACCTCGTCGAGTCCATCCTGTTCGGTCACGAGAAGGGTGCCTTCACCGGCGCCACCGAACGCCACACCGGCAAGTTCGTCGAAGCTCATGGCGGCACGCTGTTTCTGGACGAGGTCAGCGAGCTGCCGCTGACCGCGCAGGTCAAGCTGCTCCGCGCGCTCCAGGAAGGCGCGGTCGAGGCGGTCGGCGGCCGCAAACCCGTGAAGGTCGACGTCCGCATCATCTCGGCGACCAACCGCAGGCTGCTTGAGCGGGTGAAGCAGGGCCACTTCCGGGAAGATTTGTTCTATCGCCTGCACGTGCTGCCGCTGACGATCCCCTCGCTGCGCGCCCGGCGCGAGGACATCCCGCATCTGCTCAGGCATTTCCTGGCGCGCTTTGCCGCCGAGGAGAACCGCCCCATCACCGGCATCAGTGGCGACGCCGTCGCGCACCTCGCCCAGCTCGATTGGCCCGGCAACATCCGCCAGCTCGAAAACGCGGTCTACCGCGCCGTGGTGATGAGCGACGGCGACCAGCTTGGCCTTGACGACTTCCCCCTGATCGCCTCGCAGCCGCATCCGGGAACAGACATTCCGACCGCGCCGCTGATGCTGGAGCCGATCGCGGTCCCCTCCGTCGTATCGGGTAACGAAATACCGATCGCGCCGCTGCCCTTGGCGGGTGCCCTCTCCATGCTGACCGCGACCGGCGACGTCCGACCGCTGGAGGACATTGAGAACGAGATCATCCGTTTCGCGATCTCGCATTACCGCGGGCAGATGTCCGAGGTCGCCCGCCGCCTCAAAATCGGCCGGTCCACCCTCTACCGCAAACTCGACGAAGCCGGGGTTCCCGGCCATGGCGGCAAAAGCGGTGAGGAGACGCACTGAGCCTCATGCGAACGGAGGTTCGTGCGGGCGGTGCGAGACCACTGTAAGCCGTTCGCATGACGACAGAATTCGACTGCGATGTGGACCGTGACTTGGAAGTGACAGACACAGGGAAAAGCGCGTGGCAGAAGCGCACAATCCGTTGCCAAGAGGCTTCCTTGAAGTCAGTTTGTCGTGAGTTGTCCCGGGTAGCGCTGGCCGCGAAATCGGGGCCTGTATATCGTCTGCGTAGGAATCGTTGCGTGCAGGCGTGCGACTTTCGAGAGGCCGGCGCGGTTTAGCCGAAGCTCAATAGGCGATAACGAAGCTGTTCCACGGGGGACAGTTCACCCGAGGGGTGCGACACAATGCGTGACTGTTTGAACTACCGTGCGGGCTTTGACCGTGTCTTGATGACGGTCGCGGCGACCTTCCTCACGGTATCGGCCAGCTCGGCCTTGGCGCAGGATCAGGCGCGCAGCAGCGCTGCCGAGCTTGCGATCGAAGCCGCGATCCCGCGCCCGGAGCCCGCAAACGTCCCGCCCCCGACCGCATCCGACATCAAGCTGGATACCACCGCCACGATTCAGGAACCCGCCAAGGAAGCTCCAAAGCAAGCTGCAGAGGAGCCAGCGAAGGCCGAAGCAGCGCCGGCTCCCGACAAGGTCGAGACCAAGCCTTCCGACGTCGCCACTGCGGCGCCGAAGAGCGAGACCGCCAAGACGGAGCCTGCCAAGTCCGAGCCTGCCAAGTCCGAGCCGTCCAAGGCTGACACCGCAACTGCCCCCGCCGCAGCGCCCGCGGCTGAGCCGCCGAAGGACGTCGCCAAGGAGCAGCCGGCCTCAGAGCCGGTGAAGGCCGCGAGCAACGTTCCCGCCGCCGACCAGCCGGTCGCCGACAAGCTCAAGGATATCATCGGCACCAAGACCTCGCGCTATCTCGACCGCAAGAACGAGCGCGCGGCGATCGAGAAGTTTTACGGTGCACGCGACTTCGCGCCGGTCTGGACCCAGGGCGGCAGCCTGACCGCTGCGGCCAAGGGCGTGATCGCACGGCTGAAGGATGCGGCGTCCGATGGTCTCAATCCCGCCGATTACCCGCTGCCGGACTTCGCCGCCGCCACGACACCCGATGCATTCGCCGATGCCGAGCTCAAGCTCACCGCCAGCGTGTTCGACTATGCGCGCCAGGCCCAGAGCGGCCGCATGCACTGGTCGCAGGTCAGTGGCGACATCCTCTATCCCGAGCATCCGGTCGATCCGAGCGAGGTGCTCGCCAAGGTCACGACCGCGGCGGACGCCTCCGCGGCGCTCGACAGCTACAATCCGCCGCAGAAGCTCTACAAGGAGCTGAAGGCGAAGCTCGCGGAACTCCGCGGCCAGGGCAACGGCCCGGTGATCGAGATCGCAGACGGTCCGGCGCTGAAATACACCCCGGCCGGCAAGAAGCAGGCCGAAATCGTCGTTGAAGATCCGCGCGTGCCGCAGCTGCGCACCAAGCTCGGCATCACCGAGAACGCCAGCGACACCCGATATGACGCGGCGGTCGCCGAAGCCGTACGCAAATTCCAGAACAGTGCCGAGATCAAGGCGACCGGCATCCTCGACGACAAGACGGTCAAGGCGATCAACACCCCGAAGCGCGACAAGCAGATCGACGTGGTGCTGGTGAACATGGAGCGCTGGCGCTGGCTGCCGCGCGACCTCGGCGTCCCCTCGCTGGGCGATGCCTATGTCATCCTCAATATTCCCGACTACACCCTGAAGGTGATGCAGCGCGGCCAGCAGGTCTGGACCACCCGCGTCGTCACCGGCAAGCCGGGCACGCATGCGACCCCGCTGCTCACCGAGACGATGAAGTACATCACGGTCAATCCGACCTGGAACGTGCCGCCGTCGATCGTCTACAACGAATACCTGCCGGCGCTGCAGCAGGACCCGACCGTGCTCCAGCGCATGGGCCTCAAGCTCGAACAGAACCGCGATGGCTCGGTGCACATCTCGCAGCCGCCGGGTGAAGCCAACGCGCTCGGCCGCATCCGCTTCAACTTCCCGAACAAGTTCCTGGTCTATCAGCACGATACGCCGGACAAGAACCTGTTCGCCAGGGACGAGCGCGCCTTCAGCCATGGCTGCATGCGCGTGCAGAACCCGGATCAGTACGCCTCCATCCTGCTCAACATCGCGCAGCCGAACGAGAAGTACACGCCCGAGCGCGTGCGCAGCATGTACGGCAAGAGCGAGATCGACCTGAAATTCCCGACCCCGATCCCGGTCAACATCACCTATCAGACCGCATTCGTGGACGATGGCGGCAAGCTGCAATTCCGCAAGGACGTCTATGGCCGCGACGCGACCATGATCAACATCCTGAAGAACGGCCGCGGCAAGGACCTCGAGAACGTTGTGGCGCACTCCCAGCCGAGCTATTCGCGTCCGTCGACGACGCTGCCGCCCGGCGTGGCGGTGGCCAACAATGGGGGCGGCTTCGGCTCGTCCGGCCCGAACTTCTTCGAGCGGCTGTTCGGGGCTCCGACGACCCCGCCGCCGGCTCCGGTCGGCCGCCGTACGCAGCAGCGGGTGTTCACCCGCTGAGGTCTTCTTGACCGGCCTTTCTGAAATTCTTCAATAGAAACAGCGACCTCATTCTCCGGATGGGGTCGCTTAACGTTAACCATTCTCCACCCGCGCTCGGGCAGCGGGCGTTTTTTCGCCACACTCGGCCGCTTAGGTCGGCAATCTGACTTGGGTTTGTGGGCGGGAAGGTCAACCTCAAATTAACCTTCTCGCTTTAACAAAGCGTTCATCCTCTTTCGCGCGCTAGCGGGGTTGGCGGGAGAGTCCATTTTGAACGCTGGTCGACTGGGTGGGCTCTAACGTGCTGACTGGTATCGCACGCCAATTCGCTGTGCTGTCGTTGTCCCATGCGGGAGTGAAGGCCGGATCCCGGATCGGCCTCGCTGCTGTATTGCTGCTTGCTGCCGCAGGTTCAGTTCACAACGCCGCCGCGCTGAACGAGACCAAGACGCTCTCCTTCCACCACACCCATTCCGGCGAAGACCTCACCGTTACCTTCAAGCGCGACGGGCGCTACGACGAAGCGGCGCTGAAGCAGCTCAACCACTTCCTGCGCGACTGGCGCACCCAGGACGAGACGGTCATGGATCGTCACCTCTTCGACATTCTCTGGGAAGTCTACCGCGACGTCGACGGCAAGCAGCCGATCCAGATCATCTCCTCCTACCGCTCGCCCGCCACCAACGCCATGCTCCGCCGCCGCTCCTCGGGTGTGGCGCGCTTCAGCCAGCACATGCTGGGGCACGCGATGGACTTCTACATCCCGAACGTGCCGCTGGAGCAGATCCGCTTCGCCGGCCTGCGCCTCCAGCGCGGCGGCGTCGGCTTCTATCCGACCTCCGGCTCGCCCTTCGTGCATCTGGACACCGGCAGCATCCGGCACTGGCCGCGCATGACGCATGACCAGCTTGCCCGGGTCTTCCCGGACGGACGCACCGTCCATGTCCCGACCGATGGCGCGCCGCTGAAGGGCTATGAGCTCGCCAAGGCCGACATCGAGCGGCGCGGCAGCGGCGAGGACGCCGGCAGCAAGCCGAATTTCTTTGCCGCCCTGTTCAAGGGCAAGACGGCTCCGGCCGCCACGAGCAGCGACGAGGATGACGAGGGCGCGCCCGCCCCGGCCGCGAAGCCCGCCGCGCCGACCATGGTCGCCGCGGCGACCAAGCCGGCCGATCCGGTACCGACGCCGCGCGCCAAGCCGTCAGTCGCGGCGACGATCCAGCTCGCCTCGGCCGATGCGCAGATCGTCGCGCCGCCAAAGTCGAAGCCCGTGGCTGACAAGCCGGCCGGCAAATCTGCTGACGCAAAGCCCGAGACCCCGGCCGACATCATCAATGCCCGCGGCTTCTGGGACGCCCCGGCCACGCCGCAACAGGCGACGCCTGCTCAAGTGGCTGCGCTGAAGGCCCGCCAGGCGCTTGCGGCCGCCACCGATCCGCAACCAACCGCAAGCGTTTCCAGCGCCGCCTATCAAGCACTGGCCTATGCGCCGGCGTCCGCGTCCCCGGTCGACCGCGCCAACGTCGTCGCCGCCTCCGCACCGATCCCGCGCTCCGCCCGTCCTGCCTCCGCGTCGCGCAATCTTGCGCCCGCAACCGAGATCAACACGGTGGTCGGCAAGCGCATCGACGGCATTGTCGCGACCGCAACCCGGCTCTCCGCGGCCAAGGGCGAAAGCGTCTGGCTCAAGATCGTGATGCTGTCGCCGAGCGCCAGCCGTGCGATGTCGGTCACGCTGATGGGCGAGCTCGACATGGCCGCAATGCGCGCCTACTTCGTCAAGCCGCAGGCCGTGATCGCCATGGGGTTTGCCGACGATCCGATGCAGGGCCTGTCCTGCGACAGTTTCTCGGGCACCGCGACCGCAAAGCTCGAGACGACGTCCTTCGTCGTGCGCACCGCCGCGTTGCGCTGAGACACCGGCCTCCAAGACTCCGCCGTCGTCCTGGCGAAAGCCAGGGCGACGATGCTATTTTCACGCTCGCCGATCCAGATGATAGGTCAACGCCAGCGACAAGCAGACCGTGAGCTGCTGCTTCGGCAGCGCGCCGGATGTCGGCAACAGCACGGCCCTGGTCTGCCGATATTCGAACTGATCGGGAAAGCGCTCACGGAACGTATCGATTAGCGTCGTCTTGCAGTTGAACAGGACGGCGGCGTGCTCAGAGTCCCTGACGCGCCCGAGGCGGATGGTGCTGCCGCTGCCGGTCGCCTCGGTCAGATAGGCGGGCTCGCCCCATTTCAGCGTTTCAGTCAGCCGGCCGACCTGCTCATGCGCCGCAGCCGTCGCGAAGATCAACGCACGCACCTGAAGCAATCGCCTGCCGATCGGCGCCGCAAGAGCGTCGAAAACACGGCTCACCTCGCGCGGTAGCGGCGGCGCAGTCACGACGCCTCCCTCGATGGACCGACAACATCGCGGTCGTCCTGGCGAAAGCCAGGACGACCGCGATACCTCAGATCATTCCCAGTGCTTGCATGTAGGTCTCGAGGATCGTCTCGGCCTCGGCGCGCTCGTTCGGATCCTGCTTGCGCATCCGCACGATGGTGCGCAGCGCCTTGACGTCGTAGCCGTTACCCTTGGCCTCGGCGAAGACGTCGCGGATGTCGTCGGAAATCGCCTTCTTCTCCTCCTCCAGCCGCTCAATGCGCTCGATGATGGATTTGAGCTGGTCCTTGGCAAATTTCGTCGCGGGCTCGTCGTCGCGAACGGCGGCGGAGGTGGCCATCTTGGTACTCCCAATGGAACTGGCAAAACGAGGTGACGCCGGCATCCTCACCGCGCGTGCTGGTTAGACCCTTAGGGTTCGGACCTCTCGCGTTCAAGGCAGCATCGCGCTCGTCCACAGCGCACCCACACCTTCCTGCAGCGAGCCCAAGAAAGCTGTGGTGTGATGCGACTCAAGGGCACCGCACGGCAATTGCGGGCGCGGCCGTTCAGTGCCCGGGATGAACCTTCTTCATGGCCTCGACCTGCTCGGGCGTGGCCGTGCCCTGGTGTTTCGACTTCCAGGTCTCGTAGGGCATGCCGTAAACGGCCTCCCGGCTCTCGTCCTTGCTCAAGGCGACGCCTTGGGCGTCGGCGGCGTCCTTGAGCCAGTTGGACAGACAGTTGCGGCAGAAGCCGGCGAGATTCATCAGGTCGATGTTCTGGACGTCCGTCCGCGTCTTCAAATGATCGACCAGGCGCCGGAAAGCGGCGGCCTCGAGCTCCGTTCTGGTTTTGTCGTCGATTGCCATGGCTGGATCCCTCGGCTGGCGAAATTGGCTCTGACCCGGATGGGGTCACCCTTACGAGATCAGGTGGGTCCTGTCACAGATTTTGCCATATCGCGGCGCAAACGGGCGAAGCCGGCTTTGGGGCAGTTCCCGGGGCCCTGCGCCAAATCGTCAATGATCTGATATAGCTTCCGCGACAATGATCGCCGAATCTCCCCGCTCCCCCCTTCGCCTGCTCGCCCGGTTGGTCCCGGTGCTGGTGGTTGCCCTGCTGTGCCTCTGGGCCAGCCCCGCTTCCGCCGATTTCCGCCTCTGCAACAACACGTCGAGCCGGGTCGGCATTGCGCTGGGCTACAAGGATGCCGAGGGCTGGACCACCGAGGGCTGGTGGAACATCTCGTCCCGCTCCTGCGAGACGCTGCTGCGGGGAACGCTGGTCGCCCGCTTCTACTACATCTACGCCATCGACTACGACCGCGGCGGCGAATGGTCGGGCCAGGCCTTCATGTGCTCGCGCGACAAGGAATTCACCATCCGCGGCACCGAGGATTGCCTCGCGCGCGGCTATGACCGGACCGGCTATTTCGAGGTCGATACCGGCGAGCAGCGGGCCTGGACGGTGCAGCTCACCGACGCCAACGAACAGCCGTCAAAGCAGCAGCGCGTGCCTGGCATGCCCGGCCCGGTCGGTCCGGGGGTTCCCGGTTTGCCCAATGGCCCGCCCGGTGGTACGCCCCCCGCCGCGCCTGGCCTCCCGCCAGCTCCCTCGCCCCCGTCTGGAAATAAGCCATGAGGCGTCTTCGCCGTATCAAGATACTCGCGACCCTGGGACCCGCGTCTTCGGACCTCGCGATGATCCGCCGCCTGTTCGAGGCCGGCGCCGACCTGTTCCGCATCAACATGAGCCACACCCCGCATGACAAGATGCGGGAGCTGGTGGCGACGATCCGCAACGTCGAGAGCAGCTATGGCCGGCCGATCGGCATTCTGGTCGACCTCCAGGGCCCGAAGCTCCGGCTCGGCGCCTTCGCCGAAGGCGCGGTCCAGCTCCAGAACGGCCAGACCTTCACGCTGGATTCCGACAAGGCGCCGGGCGACTCCACCCGCGTCCAACTCCCGCATCCGGAGATCCTGGCCGCGCTGCGACCGGGTCATTCGCTGCTGCTCGACGACGGCAAGGTACGGCTGATCGCCGAGGAGACCTCGAAAGACCACGCAGTGACCCGCGTCGTGGTCGGCGGCCGGATGTCCGACCGCAAGGGCGTCAGCCTTCCCGACACCGATCTGCCGGTCTCTGCGATGACGCCGAAGGACCGCGCCGACCTCGAGGCGGCGCTGGTCACCGGCGTCGACTGGATCGCGCTGTCCTTCGTGCAGCGCGCCGACGACGTGATCGAGGCCAAGAAGATGATCCGCGGCCGCGCCGCGGTGATGGCCAAGATCGAGAAGCCGCAGGCGATCGACCGCCTCGCCGACATCATCGACGCCTCCGACGCCCTGATGGTGGCGCGGGGCGACCTCGGCGTCGAACTGCCGCTGGAGCGCGTGCCGAGCCTGCAGAAGCAGATGACGCGCATGGCGCGGCGCGCCGGCAAGCCGGTGGTGATCGCGACCCAGATGCTGGAATCGATGATCCAGTCGCCGGTGCCGACCCGCGCCGAAGTCTCCGACGTCGCCACCGCCGTCTACGAAGGCGCCGACGCCATCATGCTGTCGGCAGAATCGGCGGCCGGCAAATTCCCGGTCGAGGCCGTCTCGACCATGAACCGCATCGGCGAGGAGGTCGAGCGCGACCCGATCTATCGCTCCGTCATCACGGCACAGCGCCCCGCCCCGGAATCCACCGCCGGCGATGCCATCGCGGACGCCGCGCGGCAGATCGCCGAGACGCTCGACCTGCCGGCGTTGATCTGCTGGACCAGCTCGGGCTCGACCGCCGTGCGCGTAGCGCGCGAGCGGCCGAAGCCGCCGATCGTGGCGATCACGCCGAATGTCACCGCGGGACGCCGGCTGTCGGTCGTCTGGGGCGTGCATTGCGTGGTGGCGGAAGATGCGCGCGACCAGGACGACATGGTGAGCCGGGCCGGCCAGATCGCGTTCCGGGACGGCTTCGTCCGCGCCGGCCAGCGCGTGATCATCGTCGCCGGCGTGCCGCTCGGCATCCCCGGCACCACCAACATGGTGCGCATCGCCTCGGTCGGCCCCGAGGGCGAAGCTGATATCTAGGTCCGCCAGCACGCGGCGAACAAAAAAGTCGAAAACAACCCCATGCACAGTAGCCGGCCGGTCCGGCGAATGTGCTGGAGTCTTGCGAAAAGACGCGCCCGGACAATGACTTGGGCGCGATCAGGTCTCCACGTCGATCTCGCGGGCGTTTTAAGCCCCAACCAGCGCTTTCGCCGTCGGTAGCAGCGTCTGCTGCACGACGAGCCCCCTGGCGCGGGCGTCCATGACGCCGACCGCGCGCAGCGCCAGCAATGTCACGGTCTGCACGGCATCGCGCATCCTGGCGGGATCTTCGAGATTATCCGGCGCGAGCGGTCCGACCAGGGCCTCGTGCAGCGCGCCGAGCAGCGCGGTGGCGGCGAGCGCGGTGTCCTGCGCCGGCAGGTGGCCCGCACGCACGGCGGCGTCGATCCGCGAGGCCATCTCGCCCGCGATCTCGCGCCGGCTGGCAAGGCGCGAGGCGCTGACATCGACATCGACCGGCTCGGCCAGGATGCCCCAGGCCAGCCTGCGCTGCGACAGGGTATGGACCGCCACGGTGGTCACCGCCGCCGCCAGCGCCGAGGACGGCCCCGGCGCGGCATCGGCCGCTCGGCGGATCGCCGCGAGCTCGTCGCGGGAGACCTCGGCGATCAATTCGGAGATCAGCTCGGCCTTGGAGGGGAAGTAGCGGTAGACCGTACCCGCAGCGACGCTGGCGCGAATCGCGACCGGCGCAATCTGCACCGCCGCCATCCCGCCTTCCGCCGCCGCCTCCCGCGCCGCCGCCAGTATCGCACTGCGCCTTGCCGCAAGGCGCTTCACCACTTGATGCGTCCGCCGATAAACCATGGCGCGCTTCCTGTCCCACACGCCAGCCGCACGCCCTGCGGCCGAACGCTTCGTCACTGATGCCGCAAATCGCCCCGCAAGGACTGAACAACTATTCAGAGTGGATGACAAGGTGCAAATGCATGAAGCGTCACGCCAGGAAGGCGCGACTTCAAACAGCTAAAAGCGTCGCGAACTTGTTTGGTGAAGGGGTAACCACGATCGTTACCGCCATCTTAAACCTGCTCGGCGACTGTACTGCGATATTGCGATCCCCCCTCGGTGCAGCATGGTCGACACGGACGCCCGGACCGCCTGGCAGCTCTTCCACCTGAACTGGCTTCTCATCGCAGCCATGGGCAGCCTGCTGGCGCTCGGCCTCCTTTTGACCGGCCTGAGCCTTGAACCGGTCGCCTATGGCGTGACGCTGGCGATCGCGGCAGTCCTGCTCGCGCTGGCCTATGGCCACCGCATCGTCAAAGGCGAGCTTGCCGATCCCAAGCTGGTGTTTTCGCTCGGCACGATCGGACAGATCATTCTCACCTGCGCCATCGTCGGACCGCTCAGCTATGTCGCGGGCAAGCTGAACTGGCCGCTTCAGGACCAGGCGCTGCTTGCGATTGACCGAGCGCTCGGCCTCGAGCCCGAACCGATCGCGCGATACGTCAACGACCATCCCTGGCTCGCGGACTGTCTCGCTCGCGGATACGGTCTGATCAAATTGCCGCTGCTCGGTATCCCCGTCGTGCTGGCGCTGACGGCGCGCTATGTCCGCCTGCAATTGTTCATGCTCGCGACGAGCCTCGCGCTCGCGGTCACCATCGCGATCTCCGCCGTCGTGCCCGCGATCGGCACCTACTGGGCGCTGCAACTGTCCGCCGCACATTTTCCCGAGATCAACACCGCGGTCTATGCCGGGCAGTTGCGCGACATCCTCGCGCTTCGCGACGGCAGCCTGCACGAGCTCCGGCTGTTCTTCCTCTCCGGCATCGTCTCGTTTCCGAGCTTCCACGCCGCATCCGCCGTGCTCTACATGTGGGCGCTGTGGCCGGTGCGCGGCATCGGCGGTATCGCGGCCGCGCTCAATCTCCTGATGATCGCGGCGACGCCGGTGATCGGCGCGCATTACATCATCGACGTCGCCGGCGGCATCGCAGTCGCCGCAGCGTCGATCTGGGCGGCGGAATGCTATCTGCAATGGCACGGCCGCGCGTCGCGAATGTCTGCCGCGCCTGCTCCGTCGCCGGTCTGGCAGCCCAGCCTCGCGGAATGACAGGCGGCAAGTTGCCCCAGGGTGGGGGCGTAGCGCCGAGCCCCACCAGCAACTTTCAATGTCCAATAGTCTCGACGGTGGGCTCGCTTCCGCCTGCGCTCTTCGAGCTGCGGCGGAGGCGTCGCCCACCCTACAAGCTTGCTGCAGCGTCACGACCTTCAAGACGCGAAAACCGTCGATCAAAAGAAAAGAGCCCCGTTAAGGACGGGGCTCTCTGAATTCGCGATTCGTCCGGCCTTACTTGAGGCTGCTCGATATCGAGGTGAACTTGCCGTTCAATGTGACGCCCAGGCTATTGACGACAGTGATGATCGCCAGCGCGATGCCGGCGGCGATCAGGCCGTATTCGATAGCGGTGGCGCCGGATTCATCCTTCAGGAAACGCGCAACGAGGTTCTTCATAGACAGCTCCAAAAAAAGTACACGAGGCTACAACTGATCTGGTCTTTTCGGCTTCCCAGCGCCGCCCGACCATGGAACCGAACGTAGTGGCAAAGAATTGCGCCGCAGTTAATTCGACTGCGGAAACACCGAACGGTTTGCGTGTATTCGCCGATGGTAAACCGAAATCTAAAACGATCCGTTAAATTATCGAGACATCAAATCGGCCGGCGCCGCCGGTTTACCCGAAGTTATGACCGCCGTGGTAGAATGCCGCCAGCTCGGCAACCCGACAAAAACAACAGCACGACGAGGCGGCATGTCCCTTTCCTTTGCCAACAGCATCGCGGTGCAGAGTCGTGCGCGAGCCCTGGTGCCGCTGTGCGTCGGTGCGGGCGCCTATCTCTTCTTCGTGTATGTCGGCGACACGCTGCTTCAGGACTCCGACTCGTTCTGGCAGATCAAGATCGGACAATGGATCCTCGATCACCACGCGCTTCCCTACACGGACTTCTATTCCTTCACCCGGCCGGGGGCGCCCTGGGTTTCGACCTCATGGCTGTCGCAGGTGCTGTTCGCCCTCTCCCATGCGCAATGGGACTGGGCCGGCCCGGTAATCCTCACCGCGCTTGCGGTCGCATTGTCGGCGGCGATCCTGGTCGACCTGCTCGAGGCCCATCTGGAAATTCCGCGCGCGGTCCTGTTCGCGATGTTCGCGGTCTTGCTGTCGCTGCACCACATTCTGGCGCGGCCGCACATTCTGGCGCTGCCCGTGATGATCGCGTGGGTCGGCATGCTGATGGCCGCGGCCGACCGCAAGGGCGCCCCGTCATGGTACTGGCTGCCGCTGATGTCACTGTGGTCGAACCTGCATGGCGGCTTCGTGCTGGGCCTGGCGCTGATCGGCCCGATATCGTTCGTGGCGCTCTGGGGCATGGAGTCCAGCAAGCAGGTCCGGCTGCTGTCGCGCTGGTTCCTGTTCGGTGTTGCGGCACTCGCTGCAAGCTGCGTCACCCCCTATGGCTGGCGCACATTGCTGGCTGCGACCAACATCCTCAATCTCGGCGAGCTGCTGACGGTCATCTCCGAATGGTCGCCCGCGAACTTCGCATCCTTCAACGCATTCGAGGGCGCGCTGTTCGGCCTGATCGCGATCGGGCTGTATCGCGGCCTGACGCTCTCGCCGCCGCGTATTCTTCTGATCCTGCTTCTGACCTGGATGGCGCTCACCCATGTCAGGAGCATCGAGGCCTTTGCCTTCCTGGTGCCGCTGGTGCTGGCCAAGCCGCTCGGCGAACGGTCGGTGCCGCCGCAGCCTGGCACGCAGGGCAGCGAGAGCTGGGCCGCCCGCTACGTCACCGCAACGGGCGCGCTGATGATCGTCGCCGCCGGCTGGACCTCGACGTCACTTTACATGTCGCATCACCGCTTCACCTTCACGATGGACCAGACACCGGTTGCCGCCGTCGACCTGCTCGAGAAACGAAAAGCCCGGCGCATCTTTAACGCCTACCCGTTCGGCGGCTATCTGATCTCGCGCGACATCCCGGTCTTCATCGACGGCCGCGCCGAGCTGTACGGCGAAACCTTCGCCATGGACGTCTTTAAGGCCGTGGAGGTCAAGAAGCTCGACAACCTGACGCGGCTACTGGAGGACTACAAGATCGACGCCACGCTGCTGACCGCGGACTCGCCCGCGGCGCAAGTGCTCGATCACATCAAGGGCTGGAAGCGGCTCTATGCGGACAATATCGCGGTGATCCATGTGCGAACCGGTAGCGCACAAGCCGGCGCGGCGCCGGAAGCGGAGACCTCGAAGGAAGCCTTCAAGTGAGCGTGTCCGCTCAACAGCCGATATCCGGTCCATCGCGCCGCTGGATCGGAATTCCCCTCGTGTTCCTACCGGCGTTTTCGATCGCAACGCTCTTCGGCTGGGGCATCCTGATCTCCACCTTCGTCCATCCCGGCTGGATCGGGCTGAACCACATCGCCCCCGGCACCGACTGGATGGTGTTTTACAGCGCTGTCAGATCGTTGCTCGCCGGCAATCTTGCGCTGGTCATCGATGGCGACGCGTTCACCGCCTATCTCAACCAGTCGTTCGCATCATGGCTCACGGTGCCTCTGGAGTTCCGTCCATGGTTCTATCCGCCCAGCTTCCTCGTTCTGCTGCTGCCGGTCGCGCCGCTTGGCTTCATCGGCTCCTATGTCGCATTCCAGGCCGCGACCGCAGGCTTCCTGGCCTGGGCGCTTCGCAACCGGGCCGATCAACCGCAACTGACGCCCTACATCATCGCGGCCGTGCTGGTCTCGCCATCGGCCTGTCTCAACCTGGCCGATGGACAATGCGCCTTTCTCGTTGCCGCACTGCTGGTCGCGGGCGTCAGGCTGCTCGGACCGCGACCGCTCCTTGCCGGGGCAATGCTCGGACTCCTGAGTTTCAAGCCGCAATTCTTCCTGCTCGTCCCGCTTGCGCTGGCGGGTTCGCGCCGTTATGGCAGCCTGTGCGCTGCTGTATGCTCGGCATTCGCATTGGCGGCTGCAAGTGCCATGATTTTCGGCGTGGAATTGTGGCTGTGCTGGATACCGCAGGCGTACAACAATCTGGTCAGCCCCGATGCGAAATGGCTGGCCTATGGCCGCATCTGGGGTCACAGCGTGTGGGCCTGTGCGGTGCTGCTGGGCCTGCCGGAGCGGCTGGCCTCCATCCTGCAGCTGGCCGCGGTCCTCTCGAGCGCGGCAGCGACGTTCGCGGCGTTTCGCTCTTCGCTCAGTACCAACAACAAGCTGATCGTGCTGCTTGCGGCAACCGTGCTGGCGGCCCCGCATTGGGGCCCTTATGACGCGACGCTGCTGGCGGTCGCCGTCGTGCTGTGGCTTGCCGCGTCGATCGATGCTCCACGCTTTCGCGACTGGCTGATCGGGCTTGGCATCTGGATGGTGCCGTTGCTCAGCCCGGCCGTGTATGTTCCGGCGGGACGGCTATCGCCGCTCCTCATCGTCGCTCTCATTGGCTTCGTCTTCGGCGCGTTGCGCTGTCCGGCAAGATCTGGCGAGCCGGCAATTTCGCCGCATTCCTGAATCAAGCCTTAGGTTTTACGCAACCATCTCGGGCTAACGTCGGCAGCAACTTAATATTGTTCCGTGGGCGGCAAATGCGATCAAGTAGTGGCGTCCATTATGTTGGACTTGACCATCTTCGCGGGCTCGCCGCATTCCTTGTGTTCGAGTGGCACTTTATCCACTTGTCGGTTCCCTACGACAATGTCCCCGCATTCTGGCCTCTCTCAATTTTGGAGGAAGGCCATTGTGGCGTCGCGCTATTCATGACTCTAAGCGGTTACTTATTCGCCAAGCTGCTCGATGGGCATCAGGTCATCTACAAATGGTTCTTCTGGAACCGGATGCTGCGGCTGGCGCCGCTTCTGATCGCCGTCATCATCATCAACGGGGCGATCAACTACCATGACGATCTCGTCAATTATCTGAAGATCATCACGCTGGGTCTCGTCCTGCCACTCCTGCCAAATGGGCAATGGTCCATCGCTGTCGAAGCGCATTTTTATCTGCTCTTGCCATTGTTGCTATTCCTCCTGCGGCGGTCTCCTGCCTATGTTCCGCTCATTATTTTCATTGCAATTGCAATAAGGGCCGCAGTGCTCTGGCGCACCGGCGAGACGGAGTTGCTGGCTTCCTATACGATATTCGGACGGATCGATCAGTTCGTCCTCGGTATAGCCGCGTTCAATCTGCGTGACTTGATCAAAGGCCAGCATGTCGCAATGTTCGCGGCAGTTGCCGCCTATTCCCTCTTCTATCATGCCTTCAATGCGGCCGGCGGCTTCTATCTGATGACGTCGTATCCGTCACCGTCACCCATCTGGATCGTCATGCCGACGGTGGACGGTCTGTTCTTTTGTCTTCTGATTGCGTACTACGACGGCACATTCAAGTTTCGCGATGTCGGCGTCTCCGGACTGCTGGCAAAGATCGGTACATGTTCATACTCGACCTACTTGCTGCATTTCTTCGTCGTCATTGGCATGCACACCATGATGGCACATGTCGTCCCTCTGACGAACTTCTATGTTGCGACGGCAGCGGCGACGTTAGCGTTCTGTGCTTTCGCGCCCATCGCGTGGATCAGCTATCGCTATTATGAAACCTTCTTTTTGCGGTTTCGGCGGGGTTATATCTCCGGCAAGGAATGCTACTCGGGCGACCAGTCATCAGAGCGCGAGCGCCGCCGGCTGAGACCTGTCGTTGGTGACATGCGGGCACCTGCCCGGTGGTCCGCGCCCGGTGCCGATTAGCGAGCCGGTGCCTGTTCACGTCAACCGCCTCGACGCGGTGATCCATGTGCGGGTCGATGCGGACGGTGCGGCTGCGACGACGCCGAAGTGAGGACGAAAGCTCCAGAGCGTGTGCCCACCACTTCTAAAGCGCGATGAGATGAGGATGAATCATCATCGCGCTTTAGGTTGTTGTTTGAGCATGATCTTTTCGGAAAACCGCTTCGCACTTTTCCGGATCGTGCTTGCGCGTGATTGCCGAGAGATGGCGGGCGCGGCGGCTTAGCCGCCTTTGCCTGCCCTACTTTTTCTTTGCGCGGTCTTTCACGGGGATCACGAGCTTCAGGCCCGACCAGACCTCGTCGACCGCGCAGACCTTGATATCGACGAGGCCATTGGCGAGCGCAGTCGCGCGTACCACGGTTTCCGTCACGTCCGTTGCGACACCCGATGCCTTCTTCGGCCACGACGCCCAGATCATCCCGTCCGGCGTGATCGCCTTGCGATAGAAGCGCAGCCTGGCGGCAAGGCCTTTGGCTTCGGTCGCGAAGACATGCACCATGTCGAGCGGCGCCCTGGCGGTGTTGGCGATCCTCACATCGTCAGGCAATTCACCGACGACATCGGCATAGGCAACGGAGAGGCCATCCACAAAAACACAAAAGCCCGGCTTGATGCCGAGCTTTTGCACTAACGGTTTGCCGGAATAACCGGCCATGGCGCGCGGGCTTTACGCCTGCGGCTGCGGCTCCAGGCCGGGATCCGGATCGGGCCGCGGGCGGGGCTTGCCCGCCGGCGGCACGGCCGAGGCGCGCGGCGTGCTCGGCTCGAGCACCGACTCGCGATTCGGCTTCTTGCCCTTGAGGAGGTCGATGATCTCATCGCCGCTTAGCGTCTCGAACTCGAGCAGGCCCTTGGCGAGAGCTTCGAGATCGGCGCGCTTCTCGGTGAGAATACGCGTCGCTTCGTTGTAGCCCTCTTCGACGAAACGCCGGATCTCGGTGTCGATCTTCTGAACCGTCGCTTCCGATGCGTTCTGGGTGCGCGACACCGACATGCCGAGGAAAACCTCGTCCTGGTTCTCGCCGTAGGACACGGTGCCCAGCGCCTCGGACAGGCCCCAGCGCGTCACCATCATGCGCGCCAGACGCGTCGCCTGCTCGATGTCGGACGACGCACCCGACGTCACCTTCTCGCGGCCGAAGATCAGCTCTTCGGCGACGCGGCCGCCCATCATGATGGCGAGGCGCGAGGTCATCTGCTCCAGCGACATCGACAGCTTGTCGCGCTCGGGCAGCTGCATGACCATACCCAGCGCACGACCGCGCGGAATGATGGTCGCCTTGTGGATCGGGTCGGTCGCGACGACGTTGAGGCCGACGATGGCGTGGCCGCCCTCGTGATAGGCCGTCAAGAGCTTCTCTTCCTCGGTCATGACGAGCGACTTGCGCTCGGCGCCCATCATCACCTTGTCCTTGGCTTCCTCGAACTCGGCCTGGGTCACCATCCGCTTGTTGCGGCGGGCGGCGGTGAGCGCGGCTTCGTTGACGAGGTTCATCAGGTCGGCGCCGGAGAAGCCCGGGGTGCCGCGCGCGATGGTCTTGAGGTTGATATCCGGCGCCAGCGGCACCTTGCGGACGTGAACCTTGAGGATCTGCTCGCGGCCGACGACGTCCGGATTGGGCACCACGACCTGGCGGTCGAAGCGGCCGGGACGCAGCAGCGCGGGATCGAGCACGTCGGGACGGTTGGTCGCGGCGATCAGGATCACGCCCTCGTTCGCCTCGAAGCCGTCCATCTCGACCAGCAACTGGTTCAGCGTCTGCTCGCGCTCGTCATTGCCGCCGCCGAGGCCGGCGCCACGGTGACGACCGACGGCGTCGATTTCGTCGATGAAGATGATGCAGGGCGCGTTCTTCTTGGCCTGCTCGAACATGTCGCGGACGCGGCTTGCGCCGACGCCGACGAACATCTCGACGAAGTCAGAACCCGAAATGGTGAAGAACGGCACGTTGGCTTCGCCTGCGACCGCACGCGCGATCAGGGTTTTGCCGGTGCCGGGAGGGCCGACCAGCAGCACGCCGCGCGGAATGCGGCCGCCGAGGCGCTGGAATTTGCCGGGGTCGCGCAGGAATTCGACGATCTCCTGCAGGTCCTGCTTGGCTTCGTCGACGCCGGCGACGTCCTCGAAGGTGACGCGGCCATGCGCTTCCGTCAGCATCTTTGCGCGCGACTTGCCGAAGCCCATCGCCTTGCCGGCGCCGCCCTGCATCTGCCGCGACAGGAAGATCCACACGCCGATCAGCGCGATGAAGGGCAGCCAGGAGACCAGCAGCGAGACGAACCACGGCACGTTGTCGCCGGGCGGCTTCGCGGTGATCTGCACCTTGCTGTCATAGAGGCGCTTCACCAGGGTCGGATCGCTCGGCGCATAGGTCTGGAAGCTCGAGCCGTTGGTGAAGGTGCCGTGAATGTCCGGCCCCTGGATCACGACGTCGCGCACATTGCCGCGGTCAACCTCGCTCAAGAGCTGGGAGAAGGCGATGTCCTGCGAGGAGGCGCGCTGACCCGGATTCTGGAAGAGCGTGAACAACGCCAACAGCAGCAAGACAATGATGACCCAGAGGGCGAAATTGCGCAGATTGGCGTTCATCGATCTTCCTTCGTGGTCGCGCGGATCGCGACCTGATCCTCGGGCAGTTATTTTGAGCCGTACGAGGAAATCCCCAAGGAATCCTCTCGGTTAGAAGCATACAATTTAGGTGCCGCCCCGGTCGCTGCCAAGGGAACGAGATGGGACTATTTATCCCATCTTAGAGCGATTCCCGCTGAAATAATGGCGCCGGACACGGGTTTTTCCTGCCTGGTTAAGGTGACCTGACGCTGCGCGGCCGAAACGGACGGTGTCATGGTCCGCGGCTCAGCCCCCCTTGCGTCGCCGGGCCGGCGCCGGTGCGATGTGGATACGCCCCCCGGCAAGGCTGATCAAGGCTCCCGCAAGGGTCTGCCTCAGCACCGGCCGGCCATTTGCAGCCGCACGCCCTGCAGCCATACTCCTTGCAACCATGGCCTGATCGAGCGCGGCCAAGAGGGATTCGACCTTGCCGAGTTCCGCCGGCCCTTCATGGCCGAACGCATTGACGGCCCGCAGCAGGAGCCGCAGCCGGACCTCCTCCGGCAGGACGGCAAAGCTCGATGCTTCGAAGCTTCGACCGCCCGCCTGCGGCGCATCGCCGCGCGCCCGGAGTTGAAGGAAGCGTTCGGCACCGTCGACCATCACCTCGACCGCCGCATTGGCCCGCGCCAGCCGCGCTGCGAGCCGCACCAGAGTGCGGACATCGCCGCCCTCGGCCGCAAGCTGTGGCAGCAGCGCGCGCAGCCGCGGCCGGGTAAAATCGGTGTTGCGGTTGGTGGGATCGTCGGCAAAGCCGATCTTCGCCCGCTTCAAGGTCGCGATCAGCTGCGACTTCGGGACATCGAGCAGCGGACGCGCAAGGACGACGCCGTCGCGCTCCGTGAGACGGGCCATCGCCGACAGCCCGGCAAGTCCGCTGCCGCGGACAAGACGCATCAACAGGGTCTCGGCCTGGTCGTCGCGGGTGTGGGCGGTCAGCACATGGCTCGCACCGGCGGCACGCGCGGCCCGCGCAAGCAGGCGATAGCGGGCTTCGCGCGCAGCGGCCGGCAATCCCGTTTTCGGCTTGGCGCCGCGCCAGCGCAGGGTCCGGTGCGGCAAGCCAAGCCCGGCGGCCAGCCGCTTGACCTCGCGCGCCTCGCGCGCCGCCTCCGGCCGCAGGCCATGGTCGATGGTGACGACGGTGAGAAGCGGGCCGCGCACAAGGCTGCGCTGCCAGCGCGCCGCAAGCCACATCAGCGCGACCGAGTCGGGCCCGCCGGAGACCGCGAGCACCAGCGCGGGCGCGCTTTTCAGGCCGGCGAAGAACCGCTTCGCCTCGCGCGCCGAGATCGGAGAATTGTCGTCGTCTGACATGGCGCTGCAATCGTCCGCGGATGGACCGACTGTTTAGAGCGTTTTCGAGCGAAGTGGATACCGTCGCGTCAAGAAAACGCGTCAAAACAAGAATCTAGAGCTTCGGTCCTGATTCAATCAGAACCGATAATGCTCTAGCGCAGCGCCATCCGCTTTGTCAGCGATCAACGCCGCGGATCAGCACTTCACCCGCTTCTGTTCGCGGTCCACGGCGGCTTTGACGCCGGCGGAGGCGCGCGGATATTTGCGGCCGATTTCGCCGAAGGCGGCGCAGGCGGCCTCCTTCTCCTTGAGCGCGGCCAGCGACTGGCCGAGCCGCAGCAGGGCATCCGGGGCCTTGGCGGACTTGTCGTATTTGGTGGTGACGGCGAGGAAGGCTTCCGCGGAGTCGCGATATTGCTGGCGCTGGAAGTAGCTCTCGCCGAGCCAGTATTGCGCGTCGCCGAGCAGCGGGTCGCTCGGATATTTCTGCGAGAAATTCTTCATGGTCTGCTCGGCCAGCGCATAGTCCTTGCGCTGCATGTAGCCGATGCCGAGGTCGAACTCGTCGCGCGGCGTTGCCGAGGGCGGCAGGGTCGCAAGGCCCGTCCCGCCTGACGGCGCGGGAGAGCCGGATTGGGCCGGCGGATAGCCGGGCTGCGCGGCCTGGGGCGCGGCCGCTTGCGGATAGCGGGTGCCGTTGTTGGCAAGATCGAGCGGTTCGCCGGCGCCGCGGCCACCGGGCGCGCCTGCCGGCATCGGCTGCTGCCCGCCGCCGAGCGCGCGCGGCGCACCCGGCGCATTCGGGCTCTGGTTCGGGTCGAAGGCATCGCCGCGGCGGCGCGTGCCCGGCGCGCCGAGCGCAGGCTGCTCCTGAACGATCGGCGCGGGAGAAGCGATCTGCGGCTGCTCGTAATTCGGCTGGGCCGGTTGCTGTTGCGGCTGCTGCTGGCGATAGGCCGGCGCGGCTTGCGCGGGCGGCATGGCCGCGACATTGGGCTGGACCGGCGCCTGGCCGGGCGCAGCTTGCGCGCCGCCCTCGAGCGCTCGCAGCCGCTCTTCGAGCTGGCGGTTGCGATATTGCAGCTCTTCGTTCTGGCCGGTGAGCTGGCGCAGCTGGTTCTCCAGTCGCTCGATCCGCATCTCGGGGTCGGCATCGTCCGATTGCGCGAGGGCGGGCGAGCACAAAGAGAGCAGCGCGGCGATCGCCACGGTGCCGGTAAAGACCTTAGATCTGGATGACATCTTGCCCTGACGACGAAAGCGAAATGGCCTGCGACCGAACACTCGACGCGCCACACATTGAAGGGGAGTACGCCAAAACTGTGACTGTAACAAACGGGTTTCGGTCACAGATCGCTGAAACGAAACCGGCGCCCGAGAGGGCGCCGGCATAATCGGTTTCTCATAATCGGTTTCTGAAGATGAACGGCGCCTGACTGATCGTCAGGAGCTCGCGTTCAGCACGGTGACGGCGCGGCGGTTCTGCGACCAGCACGAGATGTCGTTACAGACGGCGACCGGCCGCTCCTTGCCGTAGGAGATCGTGCGCATGCGGTTCGGATCGATGCCGCGCGAGGCGAGGAACGAGCGCACCGACTGGGCGCGGCGGGCGCCGAGCGCGATGTTGTATTCGCGGGTGCCGCGTTCGTCGGCATGACCTTCGACGGTGAAGCTGTAGCGCGGATAGCTCTGCAGCCACTGCGCCTGCTTCTCCAGGGTCACGATCGCCTGCGGGGTCAGATCGGTCTGGTCGCTTTCGAAGAACACGCGGTCGCCGACATTGACGACGAAGTCCTGCTGGCTGCCCGGCGTCGCCGCATTGGCCATCGCATCCGTGGCAGAGTTCTTGTTGGCGCAGGCGCCCATCGACAACGCGACGGCAAGCACCGCGGCCAGCTTCAATCCCTGGAGGATACGCATAGGATGTTTCATTCCGGAGCCTCCACGCTCACGTTTCGTCCACTGCTGTCCGGTCTACAGGGGGTTGGTTAAGCGAACGTTCCGTCAACCTTGATGGAACCTTGCCGCAGCCGGTCAAATGCCCCCAACCAGCGAAAAGCAACCGTCATGGTTAATGGGTTGTAAATGTGGCACGAGGGTGAAGGCAAGCCGCGCCAACCGGCAAAATGCCGGCTTTTGCTGGAATTTTAGGCTCGTCGCGTGGAGACCCTGGGGCCTAGCGGGCAGAACCGATTGCCGAGGCCGCCGCGTCCGGCGTCCGCTGCGTGGCCAGCAACACCGGCCGCGGGGCCGCCTGGCGCGGGCTGCTGCGTTCAAACAACATGCGCCGCTCAAACGCGCTGGAGCGCATGATCGGAAAGCGCGTCAGAACCTTTTCCCGCTGGTTCCGGAAATCAGACGCCATCAGCACGGCCTTCTTGGTGGGCCAGCCCGGAAACCCGCGCGGCTCCGGTGAGATGGTCTCGTGCAGGAATATGCGACGATAAAACGCCTGATGGTCGGTCCGGATCATGGCAAGCCCGGTGTCGGCGTTGAAATGATCGCAAGCGACAAAAGCCAGCCGCACCGTCAGATAGGGCAGCTCCGGAAAACGCTGGTGCTTTTCGGGATCAGCAACAAACCGACATGGATCGACGAGAACTTCGCCGCGGTCGAGGCGTGGATGCAGGACGTCGCCAAACACTTCGGTCGTATAGGACATCCGCCAGTCCGACGTCAGGACGTGAATGCGAACGGAGCTGCAAAGCTCTCCATCGACATAGACGCCGAAATTCCAGGTGTTGGGCGCATCGTCGAAGCGATCGGTCACGCGCAGCGACTCCGACGGCACGATCAGTCCAGCGTGCAGATAGGCCCGGTACCGCATCAAATAGAGGTTGTCTCTGTCCTCTGGAGTTTCGATGAGGCGGTAATCGATGCGGTCAAACAGAGCGGCTCCCCGCGGAAGGAGCACCGTTTGCGGTTCGGCTCCAGACGTCATCCAATAACCCCTACCACTCCAAGCAACTTCCGCGAGTGGGTCGAGATTAATGGTTCGTTAACGGAATTGCAAAGGCTTAGAAACGTTAGGGTTAACCTTTGCAGCCCGCAAAAACACGGGGCGAACAGAGCAGAGGCGTTGAAGAAGTTGAAAGAGAAAGATCAGGCGATGGATCGCGAGGACACCATGACGATCTGATCCTCAATCCCGCGACGGCCATGCGAGGCACTGAGCAACTGGCGAATCCGGACTGCCGGAACCGGACGGCTGAACAGATAGCCCTGCCCCTCGGTCACGGTGCCGTCGGCGCTGATCAGCTCGAGCTGCTCGTTGGTCTCGATGCCCTCGACCACGACCGCCATGCCGAGGTCGGCGGACAGCCGCGCCACGCCGCGCAGCAGCGTCAGCGGCCGGTCGGCGTCGATGCCTTCGAGGAAGGAGCGGTCGATCTTCACCTTCTGCATCGGGAAATTGTGCAAATAGCTGAGGCTCGAATAGCCGGTGCCGAAATCATCCAGCGAAATGCGCACGCCAAGCGCATGCAATTGCGACAGGATGTCGTGCGTGAGCTGGGTGTTACGCAACAGCGAGGATTCGGTGATCTCGATCTCCAGCCGATGCGCCGGGAGGCCCGAGACTTCCAGTGCGTAGCGGATCTCACTCAGCACGTCGCGCTGGTGGAATTGCTGCGGCGAGAAGTTGACGGCGACGCTGACGCCCTCCGGCCATTTCATGCATTCCATGCAGGCGCGGCGCAGGATCCAGCGGCCGAGATCGACGATCAGCCCCATGTCCTCGGCGACCGGGATGATGTCGACCGGCGAGACCGTGCCGCGCACCGGATGATTCCAGCGCAGCAGTGCCTCGCAGGTGGTGATCCTGCCGAACTTCAGATTGACCAGCGGCTGATAGAACAGCTCGAACTCCTCGTTGGCGAGCGCCTTGCGCAGATCGAGCTCGAGGATGCGGCGGGCCTCGACGGTCGCCGCCATCTCGTCGCGGAAGAAGCAGAAGGTGCCGCGACCGTCGGCCTTGGCCCGGTACAGCGCCATGTCGGCGTTCTTGAGCAGCGTATCGGCGCTGACGCCTTCCGGCGAGGTCAGCGCGATGCCGACGCTGGCGCCGATCTCGACCAGATGATTGTCGATGCGGTAACGCTCGCTCAGCCGCTCGACGATGCGGCGGGCGAGGCTCGCGGCGTCCTCGGCCGCACTGATGTTCTGCTGGAACACGACGAATTCGTCACCGCCGAAGCGGGCGACGAAATCTTCGGGGCGCAGCATCTCGCGAAGGCGGTTGGCGACTGCGCACAGGAGCTGGTCGCCGCAGGGATGGCCGAGTGTGTCGTTGACCTGCTTGAACTGGTCGAGGTCGACGAACAGCAGCGCGGAGAGGCGCTCGGCGTCGTGCGAGATCGCCAGCAGCCTTTCGATCTCGTCGCGGAAATGAACGCGGTTGGGGAGCGCGGTGAGGTCGTCGTAGCGCGCCAGATGCGTAATCTTGGCCTCGGCGCTGCGCCGCTCGGTAATGTCCTCGAGCAGCACCACAGCGCCACCATCAGCCATCGGCTGGACAGTCCAGGACAGCGACCGGTTTCGCTGCGTGTCGGGATCGGTGGTGATGATCTCTTTGGCCTGCGAACTCTCGATGTCCGCGACGATCCGCTCGCCGCTCCCAACCGAGATGGATCCGGCGCCGACGCACGCCGCGACAATGTCACGCGCGTTGGTGCCGCGCTGCGCGAGACCTTCCGGCAGGTTCATCATTGCGCCGAAGCGGTGGTTCATGACCGCCAGCTGTCCGTCGACGCGGAACATGCAGAGGCCGTGCGGCATGTTGTTCAGCGCCGTATCGAACTGCCCGGCGAGCGCGGCTTCACGCTCCCGTGCCACGACCGCTCCCATGAAGATTCGGTGCAGATTCACCGAGAGCTGCATGATCGCCATCAGGAACGCGGCGCTGACCACCGCCATCGCGATGTAGTAGGGCGTTCCACGCAGCGCCAAGGCAAGCACGGCCGGGCCGAAAATCAGCACGGCCTGCAGATGGAAGATCGCCGGCCGGCCATAGGCCCTGCCGGCGCCGCCCGCCGCGATTCCGGTGGTGACCGACAAGGCTATCATGTGGGCCACGGCGTCGTCTGTGGCCAACAGGGCGGTGGAGCACCAGATGCCGATCGCAGCCGCCTGGATCTTCGCTCCGATCTGATAGCGCCTCTGCCAGCGTGCGGCCGCCTCGGCGGTCATGACCGCCTGACGTGCCTGATAGAGGCGCAGGTCGATCGCCCGCGCGGTACCTGCCAGGACAAGAAGCGCGACGCACGCCCAGATCAGCGGCTCGCCCGTCCTCATCGCGGTCAGGGCCGCACCAATCGACACGAAAATGAGTCCTGCCAGCAGCGGACCAGGCGCTTCGAACAGCGAATCGATTTGCGCCGCCGAAGATTTCGGCGGCCGCTGTTCCGGCTCTCCGCTCTGACTTGCAAACTGCATCTGATCTGTACGCGCGTCCTGTCTGGGGCGCAGTTTTACCGATCCGGTATGAAGTCTTTCTGAGGGAACATCGTTAAAGTCGAGTTGTTTTGAGCGACAGATACTCGAAATACATCAATAGAAACAAAACGATGGGAAAAATTTGCCGAGCACAACCTTAAAGAACAATTGTCGCGGAGAAACATCTCGCAAAGTTTTCGAAAAAGGCGCGCGGTCAAAATCATCGCGCACCGAGGACGGGCTGCTAACCCGAAGTCGAGGACAATAGCGGCGACCACGCCGGGTCGGAGGCAAAGCCCGGCGTCGGCACCTTCAGCTCGTTGCGGCCCGAGATGTCGACGGAGAACAGCGACGGTCCGCCGCTGCCGCCGGGATCGCGGAAGAACATCAGCACGCGGCCGTTCGGCGAGAAGGTCGGGCCTTCGTTGTGATAGCCGGAGGTGAGCAGCCGTTCGCCGGAGCCGTCCGGCTTCATGACGCCGATCGAGAACTGTCCGCCGCCCTGCCTGGTGAAGGCGATGTAGTCGCCGCGCGGCGACCACACCGGCGTCGAATAGGTGGCGTTGGTATCGTCCTTGGAGAAGGAGATGCGCTGCGCAGCTCCCCCGCCTGCGGCCATGACATAGATCTGCGACCTGCCGCCGCGATCGGACTCGAAGCAGATGCGGGCGCCATCCGGCGAATAAGAAGGAGACGTGTCGATCGCCGGTGTGTCGGTGAGGCGCGTGGTCGAGCGCGAGCGCAGATCCATCACGAACAGGTTGGAATTGCCGCCCTGCTGCAAGCTCATGATGACGCGCTGGCCATCCGGCGAGAATCGCGGCGCAAAGGTCATGCCCGGGAAGTTGCCGACGATCTCGCGCTGGCCGGTCTCGATGTTGAACAAATAGACCTTCGGATCGCCCTGGCCGAACTCCATGTAGGTGATCTCTTGCGAGTTCGGCGAGAAGCGCGGCGTCAGCACGAGGTCGGAGCCGCGCGTCAAATAGCGCACATTGGCGCCGTCCTGGTCCATCATCGCGAGCCGCTTGACGCGGCGCTCCTTCGGCCCGGTCTCGTCCACGAACACCACGCGGCTGTCGAAATAGCCTTTCTCGCCGGTCATCCGCTCGTAGATCTGGTCGGAGATGATGTGGGCGATGCGGCGCCAATATTCCGGCGAGGTGAAATATTGCTGGCCGGCGAGCTGCTGGCCGGAGACCACGTCCCAGAGGCGGAATTCTGCCTTGAGCCTTCCGTCCGGCTGCCGCGTCATGCGGCCGGTGACCAGCGCCTGCGCGTTGATGGTCTTCCAGTTCTGGAATTGCGGCGCGACGTCGATGTTGCTGATGCGCTCGATGAAGGCGGCCTGGTCGATCGGCGCGAACAGGCCCGAGCGCTTCAGATTGTTGGTGATGACCTGCGTGACGCCGTTGCCGACGTCGCCGTCGGCCGGCGAGCCCGGCAGGAAATTGGTGATCGCGATCGGAACCGGCTGGAATTCGTTGGGATCGATGCGAAGCCGCGGCTGGCCCTGGGCGAAGGCGTGTCCGCCGCCGAGCATCGCAAGCGTCGATCCGGTCAGGGTCATGAAGCGGCGGCGGTTCATCGATCGGACGTCATTCATCGCAAAATTCTTTTGTTCGGATGTCACAACATATCTTTCAGGCCGAAAGTCATCGGAATGAGCTTCCAGCTCTCGTACTGTGGCTTCGGCATGAACGAATAGACCTGACACTGCACGATGGCGCGCTTGGCGCTCTCGGCCACCGCCTGGGCGATTGACCGCGACGGTCCCCTTACCGCGACGACGATGGGCTCGGATGCGAGCGATCCATCGATCTTCATGGGAATGTCGATGTCGGCTTCGTACTGATCTGCATCCTGCCCGTTATAGGTCGGCGTGAAGCAGCGCTTCACCGCGCCCTGGAACGCACCTCGCCAGGTCGCAACGTTGTTGGCGGCAGTCCCGGTCGTCGATCCCAGCGAGGCCGAAGCATTCAGCGTCGAGCCGGCGAGTTCGTGCCGGGTCGCGGCGCGCTTGTCGAGGTCGCGCTGGATCTGCGCGGGATCGAACGAGCGCTCCTTGGGCTTCGGCTGCTGCTGCGGCTGCACCGCCGCGACCTTCTGCTCCACGGGCTTGGGCGGCGGCTTCTTGGTCTCCAGCTTTTTCTGGAGCTCGGCGATCGGATCTTCCTTGGCCGGATCAGGCTTCTTTTCCTGCGGCTTCGGTTCTTCCTTGGGCTTGGCCTCGGCCACGGGCTTGGGCGGCTCGGGCTTCTTCTCGACCGGCTTCTCAACGGGTTTCGGCGGCGGCTCGGGCGTCGAGCTGGTCTTGATCAGCTCTTTCTTCTCGGTGACCTTGCCGACGGCGTCTTCCTCGGGCTTGGCCTCGGCGATCTTCTCGACCTTGGGCTTCGGCTCTTTCTTGTCGCCGGTCTTCTGCCCGTTGGTCATCTGCGCGAGCTGGTCGGTGGAGATGATGTCGATCGGAAGCGACTCCTCCGGCGCGACGAAGGCCCTGCTGCTAAAGGTGACCAGCCCCCATCCAAGCACGAGGACATGGAGGGCAATCGACGCAACGAGTGTCTTGTCGACCTTCACCTTCACGGCCTACCCCTGATCCGCTTCCGTGACGAGGGCCAGCTTCTTGAAGCCTGCACCGGACAACAGGCCCATGACCCTGGCCACCGTGCCGTAATCAGCTTTCTTGTCGGCGCGCAGATAGATGCGCTCCTCCAGCCCGCCGCGCGCGTCCGTGATCGCCTTCAGCTTCGGCACCAGCTCGTTGATCGCGATCTCCGCGTCGTTGATGAACACCTTGCCCTTGATGTCGACCGACATCTGGATCGGCTTCTGGTCGTTCTGCTCGAGGCTCTTGGCCTGGGTCTGCGGCAGGTCGAGCGGCACGCCGACGGTGAGCAGCGGCGCCGACACCATGAAGATGATGAGCAGCACCAGCATCACGTCGACCATCGGCGTGACGTTGATCTCGGCCATGACCGGCTTGCGCCGGCTGCGACGGCCGCCGCCTCCGGACGAACTCGCGACGTTCATGCCCATGGTCTGGTGCCCAAATTGCCCTTCACACTATACATGCCGTCTATCAGCCCCGCTCGTCGATCTGGCGCGACAGGATGGCTGAAAATTCATCGGCGAAGCCCTCGAGCCGCTGGGCCTGCCGGTTCACCTCGGAAGTGAACTTATTGTAGAAAATAGTGGCAGGAATGGCGGCGATAAGGCCGACAGCGGTCGCAAACAGCGCCTCCGCGATACCAGGAGCCACCACCGCCAGGGAGGTATTTTTCGACGCCGCGATCGACTGGAAGCTCGACATGATGCCCCAGACCGTGCCGAACAGGCCGACGAAGGGGCCGGCGGAGCCGACGGTCGCGAGCACCAGCAGCCGGCGCTCCAACCGCTCGATCTCGCGCGAGATCGAGACGTTCATGACCTTGTCGATGCGTATCTGAAGGCCCGCGACCGAGCGCGCCTGGCTCTCGAATGAACGCTTCCACTCGCGCATCGCCGCGACGAAACAGGCCGCCATGGAATGCGTCGGCTTGGCGGAGAGCGTGCGATAGAGGTCCTCGATCGACTCGCCGGACCAGAAGGCCTGCTCGAAACGGTCCATCGAGCGCCGCGTGCGGGCAAACAGGAATATCTTGTCGATGGCGATTGCCCAGACCCAGACCGAGCAGGACAGAAGTCCCAGCATGACCCCTTTCACGATCCAGTGAGCCTGCCAGAACAGCGCGATCAGCGACACGTCGGCGGAAGCGGCAACCGGAAGGGCTGACTGAGCCACGTCGGCCGGATTCATAAGCAGTATCCTCTCAAGGCGATCGTTACCTCATGTCCCGGCCAGCAAATGGCCGCCGGTTCCCCAATAGCCGCGCTAGAACCGGCGCGGCCGGCAAGACCGCTCAAAGCCATTGTCTTTCTGGGGTGCAGGGCTCATCCAAAGCCGGCCGCCTGCATTCCCTGCCAAGATGTCAAAACTATGGGCCTCGGCCCAAGGTCCTGACCACGGCCTTGACGTCGGGCTTTGGGCGCGATTGTCCGCAATTACCAGAGCCCGGCGATGGTTAATGCTGGGTTACCGCAGGCGAATTTGGCTGCTGGAAAGAGAGGTAGCGCAGGGGGATGGGTGGCGCGGCGGGCGGATCCGTGTCCCGGACGCACCGCAACGTCCCAGCGGTGAAATGGCCACGGCTCTGCAGCGCATCGTCGAAGGGACGCTGCGCTGCGTCGGGGGCACCAGAGTTCCGCGCTACCGATGTGCCGGCCGAGGAACCGCCCCCCATCCAGAAAATTGTCCCGAAAATCACCTTCTCGCGAGGTTTGGCCATGAGCATCAACCCAAAGACGACCGCCGCCATCGGCGACCATCCGCTCCACCCCATGATCATCCCGTTCCCCGTTGCCTTCCTGGTCGCCGCGCCCATCGCCGATCTCGCCTTCATCGGAACCGGCGACGGCTTCTGGGCC
Organism: Bradyrhizobium nivariense; assembly: GCF_029846695.2. Lineage (NCBI taxonomy): Bacteria > Pseudomonadati > Pseudomonadota > Alphaproteobacteria > Hyphomicrobiales > Nitrobacteraceae > Bradyrhizobium > Bradyrhizobium nivariense. Next base: position 99,182 of record NZ_JARWCR020000021.1, read on the forward strand.
AGGGCCGCGATCTGGCTGCTCGGCGCCGGGATCGTCATGGCACTCGTTGCTGCGGCGGCCGGCGTTACGGATTTCTTCAGCGAGCCTCGTATCCGCCGCCTCAACGATGCCTGGTATCACATGATCGGCAATCTCGCGGTGGTCGTGCTGGCCGTGATCAATTTCTGCCTCCGCTACGCGCAAGGCGCGGAGGCCGCGGTCAAGCCGTGGGGCGTGGCGCTTTCTCTGATCGTGGTCGGCATCCTCCTGTTCACGGGATGGAAGGGCTGGGAGATGGTCTACCGGCATCACGTCGCGGTGCTGGACGCGCCGGGCCAGACCAGCTCGGAGCCGGTCACCCCGCATCATGGCGGCGAGAGCCACCGCCGCGCCGCCTGAGCGAACGACGCGTCGCCGGAGATCGACCTCGCCGAGGATGCGTGCTCTACGGTTCGAACCCGCTGGCGCAGGCTGAGCGTGTAGAGCCAGCCGCCCGCCGCATGGGCCACGCCGACCGCCTTCAGGCTGCGGAGGCAGGTTCAGGGCAATTGGTCAGCCGCGCCGGATTGCCGATTGCGGTGCAGCCGCCGGGCACGTCACTGGTCACGACCGTGCCGGCTCCGATCTTTGCAAAATCGCCGATCCTGACGTCGCCGAGAATTGTCGCATCGGAGCCGATGAACACGCCGCGACCGATGCGAGGCGAACGTGTCGGCAGTTCGCTGCTGCGGCCGATGCTGACGTTCTGAAGGATGGTGGCCTCGTCGCCGATCACCGCATTGGCACCGATCACGATGCCGGTGGCGTGGTCGAGATATACCGAGGATCCGACGCTCGCCGCCGGATGAATGCTGACCTGCAGGACGTTCGACGCCTCGTTCTGAAACAGCAGCGCCGCGTCGCGATGGTCATGATGCCACAGCCAGTTCGAGACGCGCCAGGCTTGCAGCGCGACGTAGCCCTTGAAATGCAGCAGCGGCGGCAGCAAGCCGGCGATGGCGGGATCGCTGCGCACGATGGCCTGCAAGTCGCGGCCGGCCGCCTCGACCAGATCCGGCTGACCGCGAAAGGCGTCGCGGGAAAATGTCGTGAAGCGCTCGCGTTCGGCCGCGCGGCCGCCAAGCCGGCGCCCGATCAGGTCGGCCAAGGCGGCGGTAAAATCGTCGTGGGCGAGGATGGGGCCGACAAGAGCCTTGCCGAATAGGGGATCGGCCGCCGCTGCGCGCTGCGCCTCGCGGCGGATCCCCTGCCAGAGGCTCTCGCTCGCCATGATCGCAACTTCCGCCATCATTGCCGCCTGCGGTGTTTTGACGCTTCCTTCTCACTGTCGGATATAGGCCATCGGCAGTCCTCGCGCCACGCTCCCCCGTGAGGCTACGAGCTTGCATGGCAGGCAAGCCGCGATCATATATAGCCAGTCGAGTTCCCGGCCGAAGCTATGGCCTCAGTTGGCCTCGCCGCGTACTGCCGCCTTGGGCCAGGGTTGTCCAGGCAAAGCATCTCGTTCAAGGCCCCCGCGGTGGTCAGCCATCCGCGGGTTTTTCGTACACAGCGGCCCGCAGTGCTGCCGAAGCGAATCCCGAATCCCCGTCATCCAAGGTCACGCCAATACATGTCGCCCAACGCCCCCGCCGACGATCGACACGACGACATCATGTATCCGTCCGCCCTGCCGTTCCTGCTGGTCCATCTCGGCTGCTTTGCGGCCATCTGGTCAGGCGTTACCTGGCAGGCCCTCGCGATCTGCGCCTCACTGTATGGCGTGCGCATGTTTGCAATCGGGGCAGGCTATCACCGCTATTTCTCCCACCGGGCTTTTGCGACCGGCCGGGTGTTTCAGTTCATCCTGGCCTGCCTCGCGCAAAGCACCGCGCAGAAAAGCGTTTTGTGGTGGGCGGCCAAGCATCGACACCATCATCTGCATTCCGATACCGAAAACGATGTGCATTCACCGCGTCACCGAGGCTTCCTCTACAGTCATCTCGGCTGGATTTTTGACCGGCAGCACGATGGGACCGACCTCGTGAAAGTCGGCGATTTCGCCGCCTATCCTGAGCTGATGTGGCTGCATCGGCTGGAACTCCTGCCGGCCGTTACGCTGGCTGCGCTCTGCTTCCTGGTTGCCGGATGGTCCGGCCTCATCGTCGGCTTCCTGTGGAGCACCGTGCTGGTCTATCACGCGACCTTCTGCATCAACTCCCTCGCCCATGTGCATGGACGCAAGCGCTACGTGACCGGCGATGATTCCCGCAACAACTGGCTGCTGGCGCTGTTCACCCTCGGTGAGGGCTGGCACAACAATCACCACGCCTACCAAAGCAGCGTGCGACAAGGCTTTCGCTGGTGGGAAATCGACGTGACTTATTACATCCTGAAGACGCTGTCGTGGTTCAGCGTGGTCTGGAACATGAAGACGCCGCCCGAACAGGTGCTGCGCAACGAACAGCAGCTCGGCGCGCGGGTCATCCATCGGGCGGCCCGCGAGCTTGCCGGACGGTTCGACGCACAGACCCTGGCGCATGCGATCTCGTCGGCGCTACGCCGATCCGATTTGGCCCAGCTGCAACTGCCAACGCTGCACGACATCCTGAATCGCGCGCATGAAGGCGTCGATGCGCTGACGCATCTGCATTTGCCGAAGATTCCGACCCGCGACGAGTTTCTCGCCGAGGCCAGGGCAATGTTCGCGCGAACGCGATCGCTCAACGAGATCGTGGACTACGCCTACGAACACTTCCTGGAGTCGGTTCGCGCGCAACTCGCCACGGCGCGCTGACCAAGACTTTCCAGACCAAGACTCTCCGGACCAAGTCTCGGCAATCCAGACGTCGCTGCTGCCAGCCACGCATTTCCAAAAACCAAACCGCCCGCCTGCGGGTTGCGCAGGCGGGCGGCTCGGGGCCATCAGGACTTTGGGGGCATGCGCCTGAAGGCTTTGAGAGGCGTCGGGTCAAGATCAACCTTGCCCGAGATCAGCCTTGCTGCTGGTCGGTCGGCGGCGGGGTCGGGCGCGTCTTGTGCTGCGCCATGAACTGGTCGAACTCTTCCTTGTCCTTGGCGTGACGCAGACGGTCGAGGAAGTTCTTGAACTCGACCTGCTCCTCCTCAAGCCGCTGCAGCGTCTCGGTGCGGTACTCGTCGAAGGCGCGGTTGCCGCTCGTGGGCGGGCCGAAGCCGAAACCGAAACCGCGGCGCTCCATACGGCCGCGCATACGGTCCATCTTGTACTGCATCCGCTCCATCTTGTTCTGCCAGCGATCCTGGTTGCTCCAGCACGACATTCTTCTGCTCCCGAGTGTGAAAAAGAGAAGGGCAAGTCCGATCGGCCACCAGATGATGAAGCCGAGAATGGTCACGGCGATCCAGCCGGGATGCCAGGGCGTCTCGAGCATGCGGGGACGCTCGTACTGTTGCTGTTGGTCCGAAGGGCCGCGCCATCGATTGACATCAGCGGTGTAGGCCATTTCCCTCTCCATGACGGCATCAGTGCCGTTGTGAATGTAAATAACATTTACATAGCTAGACCATCCCGGGATTTTGTCAAGCTAGCCACCCAACAGGGCGGGCGAATTATTTGCGCAATTTTATTTCGGCTTGCCCCAGGGACCACCGGGCGGCAGGCCGGAACCGGAGGATGCCTCCGGCGGCACCGGCGGCGGCTCGGCGCTTTTCGCCGGAGGGCGGCGATCGGTCGGGAAGCCGAGACCGCGCAGATAGATCAGCACCTCGGCTTCGAGCAGCTCGTCCGGTGACATCGGCAGCTTTCGACGCGCGGCGTCGCCGCGGGAGAACAGCGAGGCCACGCCATGCGCCATCGACCAGATGTGCAGCGCCATCATCATCGCCGGCGGCCGCGGCGTGCCAGGCGGCGCGAGCGCGGCAAGCCGCTCGGCCGCGGCGCGAATGATGTTGAAAGCGCGCTCGCTGGCGGCCTGGAGCGCCGGATTGGCATCCACCGGCACGCCCGATTCGAACATCGCGTTGTAGAACGCGGGCTCCTCGCGGGCGAAGGCGAGATAGGCCTTGCCGACACGCTCGAACGCCGTGACGGTATCGGGCCGTCCGTCGTCCCAGGCCGCGGTCAGGCGGGCCTCGAACTGCTCGAAGCCGCGCTGCGCGATCGAGGACAGCAGTTCGTCACGGTCGCGAAAATGCCGGTACGGTGCCGCCGCACTGACGCCGGCCATGCGCGCTGCATCGGCGAAGGTGAAGCCGGCGGCGCCCTTCTCGGCGATCAACCCGAGGGCGGCCTGCAACAGGGCTTCCTTCAGATTGCCGTGGTGATAGCCGCGCTCGGCGCGGCGCGTCTCCTTGCGCCAGCTCATGTGAACGAGCTTTACATGAGCTGGGCGTGAAGGTCACTAGCGGCGGCCGGGTTGATCGACCGTATTCTTCCCGGTCCAGGGCGGCGGCCGAAGTCCTAGCCGCCCGGGATCGGCAGCACCGGCATGATCTCGACGCGTTCGCCGGGGAAGATCGTGAAGTGCGGGTGGTTCTCGAACATCTTCGCCGCGGCTTCATGGGACGCTGCGCGCACCACGGTGAAGGCGCCCATCTCGTTGGCGATGTCGCCGATGCCCTTGCCGTCGACTTTCTTGGTCTTGCCGAGCGGGCCGCCCATGGCCTGGATCGCGCTTTGGTGCTTTTCGACCCAGCCCTTCCAGCCCGCCATGCCCTCCTGTTCCTTCGCCTTGCGCTCGGCCTCGGACATCGCATTCCATGCGGCCCATTTGGAGCTGGTCTTGCTGCCGAGGAAAACGGCGAGATAGGTGTCAGTGCTCATCGGTTCTCTCCCTTGTTGATCGGTTGACGACGCCGCGATTTTGTCGCGACCGCTGCGGTTACTTCTTCAGATCGCCGAAACCGGCGGCCGCCTCCTGCACGTCAGGCGGAAAGTCGCTCATCTCCTGCACCTGACGGATCTCGATAATTTCGTTCGGCGAGGCCGGACACCGCTTGGCCCAGGCGATCGCCTCGGCTCGCGAGGCGACCTCGATCATCCAGTAACCGCCCAGGACCTCCTTGGCCTCGGCGAAGGGACCATCGGTCACGACGGGCTCGCCGGTCGCAAACGAGACGCGCGCGCCGATCGACGGCGGATGCAGGCCGTCGAGCGTGATCAGCACGCCCGCATCCTTCAGCGCCTCGTTGTAGCGCATCATCGCCGCGACCCGCTCGGGATCGAGTTGAACGTCGGGCGGCGCGGTCTCGTAGCCGAGCGGGATCATCAGCATCATGAATCGCATGAGCATTCCTTGCTTGCTTTGTCATCCGGGTCGCGCGGCGAGACGCCACTCCGGAAGGACGGGGAGCGACGGCCCGGTCCGCCCCCCTCACCTTCAAGACGAACGAACCCTGACGGAACCGACAGGACGTCGACAATTATTCTGGAGGTGATTGCGCTGGCCTCTAGCGTGGCTGCGGCAGGAAACGCCCGTCCTGCCAGGTTGCGCCGAAATAGACCTCGATGCGGCGAACCTTGCCGCCGGCGAAGGTGAAGAACTCCGTGTTGCGAAAGCTCCTGCCATCTGTCGCCACGCAGAGATAGGTGACGAAGGCCTCGTCGCCCCGGACGAAAATCCGCTCGATGTCGTGCCGCGCGATCCAGCCGGTGTCCTTCCAGCAGCGTTCGAAATAGGCCGCCTTGTCGAGGTCGTCGTCGAACGGGCTGGTGAAGCGGAAGTCGTCGGCCAATGCGTCGGCGACCAATTGCCGATCGTTGCCGAGATAGGCTGCGAAAAGGTCTCGAATCAGGTGCTCGCGGTCAGTCATCGAACGGTTCCATAGTCAGCATCGTCTTGAAGACGATTGACGCGCGGCCGCGCCGACATCGCGCGCGACAGCAACCACGCGAAAAAATAAATGCGCTGGGGGACGCGTACAAATACGGCCCATTCGCGCGCCGTGTCGCTTTGCGCCGCAGATCGAGCGCCTCAGGGGGACGGAAATGGACTGTCGGTCGCTCTTCTTGTCGGAACGAAAGCGAAGTAGAAGACGTTGGCCGCCCGTGCGGCTCACGTTTTCGACAGAAGGACGCTGCCGCCAATGCCGCAAGCCCCGCAAAAAGTCGCCCTGGTCACTGGAGCCGCGCGCGGCATCGGCCTTGCGACGGCGAAGAAATTTCTTGCCGAGGGCTGGCGCGTGGCGCTGCTCGACATCGAGGGCGAGCTGCTCGGCCGCGCGGTCGCCGAGATCGGCCGGGACGAGGCGACGCTGGCGCTGACCTGCGATGTCTCGGACGCGGCCGCGGTTGCCGCCGCGATGACGACGGTCGAGCGGCGGTTCGGCCGGCTCGACGCGCTCGTCAACAATGCCGGCATTGCCGTGTTCGCGCCGCTGATGGAGACGTCGGAGGCCGATTGGCGGCGCGTGCTCGAGGTCAACCTCACCGGCCCGTTCCTCTGCACCAAGGCGGCGGTGCCGCTGATGCGCGACGGCAATGGCGGCGCCATCGTCAACATCACCTCGATCTCGGCGGTGCGCGCCTCGACGCTGCGCTCGGCCTACGGCACCAGCAAGGCGGGCCTCGCGCATCTCACCAAGCAACTCGCGGTCGAGCTCGCCTCGCTCGACATTCGTGTCAACGCCGTCGCGCCGGGGCCGGTCGACACCGCGATGGCGAAGCTGGTGCATACCAGGGAGATCCGCGCCGACTATCACGACGCCATCCCGCTCAACCGCTACGGCCTGGAAGAGGAACTCGCCGAGGCGGTCTACTTCCTGTGCTCGGAACGATCGAGCTACATCACCGGCCAAATTTTGGCCGTCGATGGCGGCTTCGATGCGGCGGGCATCGGCCTGCCGACGCTGCGCGGCGAACGGCGGAACGGGTAGGAACGAAATTTGTAGGGCGGGCAAAGGCGCAAGCGCCGTGCCCACCATCGTCCCCGACTCGCGGCGCGCCATGGCGGGCAGGCTACGCTTGACCCGCCTTACGATGTCAACCGTACGGAGAAAGCACCATGCAACGCCTTGCTTTCGTCCAAACCTTGATGCTCGCCGCAAGCCTGCTCGCGTCCGCACCCGCCGCGGCCGAAATCCGCATCATCCAGTCGCCGGGCGGACAGGTCGGACCATTCCTCGATTTGTTCGAGAAGGTGCGCGAGAGCGGCGAGCGCGTGGTGATCGACGGTCCCTGCCTGTCCGCCTGCACGCTGGTGCTGAGCATCGTGCCGGGCGAGCGCATCTGCGTCACCAGACGTGCCGTGCTCGGCTTCCATGGGGCGCGCTCGGTCGACCGGCGCGGGCGCTTCTCAGCCGAGCCGGAAGCATCTGAAGCGGTGCTCCAAGCCTATCCCGGCCCGGTGCACGACTGGATTAGCCGCCACGGTGGCCTCACGTCGCGGCTGCTGTTGCTGAAGGGGCGCGATCTCGCGGCGATCTACCCACGCTGCCGGTGAGGCTTTGGCGATCGACAGCGTTGTGAGCAAGTTGATCCGTCGCTGTCCGGCGATTAGGCAATTTTGCAAAATTCCGACTGGCCGGACACGAAATCCGCTCAAGCGCTTCGCAATGCCTGCCCAATTTACGCGGTTTCCGGCTTCTCCCGACCGTCTATGATGGTGCCGGCCAGACTGAGGCCGCGGCGCCGTCATATTCTCAGCGGTGGTCACAGACTAGGATGGTTCCGCTTTTTCAGGATTACTCATTTTCAAACGGGTGGCAGGCTGTGCAGCCCATCGATTTTCGCTACCGCTTGTCGGACCGGGGACGCATCGTCCTTGGCCCACTGAGCTCCGAAGAGACCGTCGAATTCGAGCTGCTGTCGCGGCGCGAGTGCGAGGGCCTGATGGACCTGCCGTCCGAGCTGCGGCTGCTCGAGCTTTATGTGAAGTACGCGGGCGCGGAGGCTGCGGGTGCGCCGACGGAGCCCAGCCGGCAGGTAAACGAGCCGCCGCGACGGCGAAGACCGCCGGCACGCACCGCAGGGCCGCGCAACTACATCGTCTCGATGATCGTGATCGCGAGCGTCAGCTTCACGCTCATCGCGTTGCTCGTGAACTAGCAAACAGGCGCGCGGGCAAAATTGCGCCGGTCACGCGCTTCGCGAGGCCTAAAAAAACCTCTGGATCATCTGGGTCAATTCCATGCTCGCGCAGATGAGCATACCCCAAAGTGCAAAGTTGATCTGTAGCGCCGCCGCCATCGGTCGCTCCCCTTCCAAGTCCGCCCCGTCCCAGTTTGTAGAATTTATGAAGGAATAGTTAGCGATTCTGTCACGGAGTTCACAGCCTAATATTGCGCCAGTTGTTGTGCGATGCGGTCCGCATCATTTCACGAAGCGGCCTCACTGCTCTCGCAATGTGATGCGAGAGCAAGAATCCATATTCGGCGATGCCGGCCACGTGTTTCCCTTAGGTTCCATTTGAGCGGCGTGATGCAGGCTTCCGCAGGCGGAGCCTGCGCGTCGCGTACGACACCGAGGGTTCGGCATGATGCGCCACGGCTTTGTCTTGCTCACTTTTTGCGCAACGCTCATGGGATGCGCAGTCGCGCCTGCGCAGGAACGCCGTCCGATCGCATGGGACGGCCTCGGTCAGGATCCGAACCGTCCCTCTATCATGAAGCGTCGTGTGGCGAACCAAGCTCCCGCGGCGAGTGATCCGAACCAGGAGCGGGAAAGAGTGCTCGGCACGTTGCGCCCGTACTCCGCAGCATGGTGGGCCGTCCATGACGAAATCGAAGCGGAGAATGACCGGCAGCTCGGCACGAGGCTGGTGATCTGCCCGCGCTGCGTTCCGTCGTCCCAACCACCGAGCAGCGACGTGACCGGATCGATCCGCTGAGAGGGCAGGCAGCCGATCGGCCTATGACGTGACGCCCTTATGCGTGTCCCCTCTCCCGCATCGGCGGGGAGAGGGGATCGCCGGCTGGCGCGTCAGGCGATCGCGCCTGTCACATTCCCTCGGCCGGGCAGTTCACCATCCAGGGAATGCCGAACTTGTCGACGCACATGCCAAAGCCCTTGGCCCAGAACGTCTTGCCGAAGGGCATGGTAACGCTGCCGCCGTCGGCGAGCGCGTTGAACTTGCGCTCGCCCTCCGCGGGGTCCGCGACCGTGAACGAAATCGAAAAGCCCTGCGGCTTGTGAAAATGCTCGCCCGGTGCGTCGGAGGCCATCAACACGCTGCCGTCGGGCAGCGACATCCGCGCATGCATGATCGTCTTCTCCCGGCCGGGCGCGGCGGCCATGTCCGCCGGTGCGTCCGATGAACGCATCATGGTGTCGATCTTGCCGCCGAGAACCTTGGCGTAATAGTTGAACGCCGCTTCGCAGGTGTCCTGATAGAACAGATAGGCATTGAGCATGTTTCACTCCTCTTCGTTGACTTGACCGTTCCCTGGGCGAGGGCGCCGTTATTTCTCCGTGAGCTTCTTCAGGCTGGCGAGGCCGGCCTCGAAATCCTTGCCGATCATGCTGTCCATGTTGATGAACACCTGCATGACCTTGGACAGGAACGGGGCCGGCCCGGACATCGCCCATGTGACCAGTGTGGCATCGCCTTGCGGCACAAAGGTGAACTCGGCAGTGTTGTGGCCTTCGAAGGGACGCTCGAAATCGAGCTTGATGCGGAGTTTTGACGACGCATTTGCCTCGAGAATCTCCATATGGCCGGCGCCGACATCGTTGTTGCCGTCCCAGGCATAGGTCGCGCCCCTTCCTACCGCAGTTCCGCCGAAGCTGCGCTTCATGGCCGGATCGCGGCCCTCGTAGGGTGACCAGACAGTCCAGCGATGGAAATCGGCGACCAAGGGATAGATTGCATTGGCCGGCGCCTTCACGGCGAGGCTGCGTTCGACGCGGAATGTGTCGGGCTTCGTCAGGGCGAAGACGAGGACGCCCACGATTCCGACCGCGAGCAGGATGGCGATGGCGGCAATGGCTTTCAGCATGAATGGCTCCCTGGATACGGCCTTAGGACGAAGGGAGGGGATCGGAGCCGACAAGGCGAAGCAGAAATTTTTGGTACGCCCGAGGCAGGCCCTCCCTACTTCACCTTGGCGCCCTGCCTGGCGCCGCCATTGGCGCCCTTCGGCCGGCTGTCCCGGATCAGGCGATCGAGATGCATGCGGATGTGGGCGGCTTCTGCGGACGTGTTGGCGAGGGCGATGGCGCGGTCGAAGGCGACGCGGGCTTCGTCATTGCGGCCGAGTTGCATGAGGAAGGCGCCGCGCACGCCGTAGAAATGGAAGTAGTTGGAAAGCTTCGGCGCCAGAGGTTCGATCAGGTCGAGCGCGGCTTGCGGTCCGCGCACCTTGGAAACCGCGACAGCGCGGTTGAGCGTCACCACCGGCGAGGGCTGCACCACCTCCAGCGCACCATAGAGCAGGTCGATCTGGGCCCAGTCGGTCTCCTCGGGCGCTGACGCGCGGGCATGCAGCGCGGCGATCGCGGCCTGAATCTGGTAGGGCCCGCTGCGGCGATGGCGCATCGCCTTGTCGATCAGCGCGAGGCCTTCCGCGATCATGGTGCCGTTCCACAGCGAACGGTCCTGGTCGTCCAGCAGGATCAGCGAGCCATCCGCGGCAAAGCGCGAGGCAGTGCGCGCATGCTGCAACAAGATGAGCGCCGTGAGCCCCATGATCTCCGGCTCGCTCTGGAACAACCGCAACAGCAGCCGTGCGAGCCGGATTGCCTCCTCGCACAGCGGCTTTCTGATTTCGGCGGCGTCGCCGCTCGCCGAATAACCCTCGTTGAAGATCAGATAAATCATCGCGGCAACACCGGCGAGCCGCTCCGAGCGCTCGACCGGGCCCGGCGTTTCGAACGGCGTCCCGGCCTCGGCGACCTTGGCCTTGGCGCGCGTGATGCGCTGCTCCATCGCCGCATCCGAAACCAGGAAGGCGCGCGCGATCTGCTTCACGGTGAGACCGGAGACGATGCGGAGCGCGAGCGCGATCTGCTGCGTCGCCGGCAGCCCTGGATGGCAGCAGATGAACATCAGCCGCAGAATATCGTCGCGGTAGTGCGAGCCGTCGAGCCGCTCGGCGAGCGCGCCCTCGGCGTCGTCGAGATCGGAGATCGCGTGGTCGTCCTCCGGCAGCGGCTGCTGCTTGCGGGTGCGGCGCACTTCGTCGATCGCGACGTTACGCCCGACCATGATCAGCCAGGCCGCGGGATCGCGCGGCGGCCCGTTCTGCGGCCAGGTCTTCAGCGCGCGCAGGCAGGCGTTCTGGAAGGCCTCCTCGGCGGTGTCGAGATCGCGGAAATAGCGCAGGAGCGCGCCGACCGCCTGGGGGCGCGCCGAGGTCAGCGCGGTCTCGATCCAGGCGGTATCGGCCTCGCTCACGTCAGATTCCCTCCGGGCCTGAACACGCCGACCGGACGCACCTCATAGGCGCCGCCGGGATTGGCCGATCCGAGGTCGCGCGCAACGTCGAGCGCCTCGTCGAGGTTCTTGCAATCGACGATGTAGAAGCCGAGCAACTGCTCCTTGGTCTCGGCATAGGGGCCGTCGAGCACCAAAGGCGGGTCTTCCTTGCGCAGCGTCGCTGCCGCAGTGGTCGGCAGCAGCCGCGCCACGGGGCCGAGCCTGCCCTGCTTCGCGAGATCTTCCTGCACCACGGCGAGCTTCTTCATCACGGCCTCGTCCTGGTCCTTGCTCCAGGAGCCGACGAAGTCCTCGTCGTGATAGCAGAGGATCGCATAAAGCATGGGCAGTACCTTCTCTGAACGCTTGTTTTGAAGACGATCCACTATGCAACGCCCCGACATGGCCGCGGAAAAAAATTGCAAGAAAAATCCGGCAGATCGTGCCAAGGAGGGCCTTCTTGAGCGGAACCCGACGAGGCACTTCGTATGACCAAAGGCACACTGGCCGTCCTGATCAACAGCACGCAGCAGAACTGGCTGCCAGAGCGCTGGAAGGCCCGGTTCGAGGCGGTCTGCGGCGGCCGCCGCGTGGTGCTGCTGCCCGATGCCGGGCTCGATCCGGCCGAGGTGCACTATGCGGCGGTGTGGAAGCCGGTGCCGGGCGATCTCAAGGCGTTCCCGAACCTGCGCGCGATCTTCAATCTTGGCGCCGGCGTCGACGCCCTGATGGCAGACAAGAGCCTGCCCGGCGTGCCGCTGGTGCGCGTCGCCGTGCCTGACCTCACCAACCGCATGACCGAATATGTCGTTCTGCACGTTTTGATGCACCACCGCCAGGAACTCTATCTGCGGCAGTCGCAGCGCGAGAAGCGCTGGGAGCCGACATATCAGTGGCCGGCGAGCGCGGTCACGGTAGGCATGATGGGGCTTGGCACGCTCGGCGCGGATGCGGCCGATGTGCTGCGTCGCCTCGGCTTCCGTGTCATCGGCTGGAGCCGCAGCCCGCGCACGATCGACGGCGTCGAATGCTTCCATGGCACGGCGCAGATCGACGCGTTCCTGCGCACAACCGACATCCTTGTCAGCCTGTTGCCGCTGACGCCGGACACGCATGGCATCCTCAACCGCGACGTCTTCACAAAGCTCAACCGCAAGGGCCCATTCGGCGCGCCCGTGCTGATCAACGCCGGCCGCGGCGGCCTCCAGAACGAGGCCGATATCCTGGCCTGCCTCGACGACGGCACGCTGGGCGCCGTCTCGCTCGACGTCTTCGTGCAGGAGCCACAGCCAAAGGACAGCCGGTTCTGGACCCACCCCAAGGTGCTGCTGACCCCGCACAACGCCGCCGACACCGACGCGGACGCGATCTCGGCCTATGTCGCCGAGCAGATCGTGCGGTTCGAGGCGGGCGGCGTGCTGGAGAACGTGGTGGACCGGGCGCGGGGGTATTAGGCCGCTCGCGGCGCCTCATTCCCGGTGTCGTCCTGGCGAAAGCCAGGACCCATTATCCCAGGGAGGAGTTGCGGCGCGAGATGATAACCCCGAGTCTTCGCCAGACCACATCCGGTGGTCATGGGTCCAGGCTTTCGTCTGGCTTTCGCCAGGACGACATCTTCATTTTGGCGCCAACCGACCATCTTGCGGGCGCCACGACCGCGCACCCCAGTCACTCCACTCCCTCCCCCGTTCACCCTCTCTTAGCGAGAAGTTGATAGGCGTTGTTAATCAACGCTCAACGAACGAGTCGGACATGCGGGCGAGCCTCGGCCTCAGGATGCGGATCACGGTTGCGCTGGCGGTGACGGCGGCGGCGACCGCGCTGTTTGCCGTGCTGGGGGCGATGTGGATCATCGCGGGGATTATCGACCGCGCCGACCAGCGCGAGCTGCGCAGCCACTACGATGCCCTGCAATCGCGCATCGCCGAGGAGTCCCACCGTGCCGCCGCCATGAGCGCCGTCGTGGCCGCGATGCCGGCGACGCAGGACGCGATGGCCAAACAGGATCGCAACGCTTTAATCGGCCTGTTCGGGCCGGTGTTTGCCGCGACCAAGTCGGAGTACGGCGTCGAGCAGTTCCAGTTCCACGTGGCGCCCGCGACCTCTTTCCTGCGCGTGCACCAGCCCGCCAAATTCGGCGACGACCTCTCGGGCTTCCGCAAAACCGTGATCATCGCCAACCAGGAGCACAAGGTCGTGGTCGGCCTCGAGGGCGGCGTGGCCGGGCTCGGCATCCGCGGCGTCGTGCCGATCGCGCAAGGCGGCAAGCATCTCGGTTCAGTGGAGTTCGGCCTGACCTTCGGCCAGTCCTTCCTCGATGACTTCAAAATCAACCGCCATGTCGACGTCGCCTTCCATCTCGCGGACGGCGGCGGCTTCAAGCTGTTCGGCGGCACGCTAAAGGGCAAGAGTTTCTTCGACGCGGCTGATTACGGCCGCGCTGCCGGCGGCGACTTCACGGTACGCCAGGCCAAGCTCGACACCACGCCGGTGGCCGCGCTGCTCGGCCCGATCAGGGATTTTTCCGGCAAGCCGCTCGGCGCGGTCGAGCTGGTGATGGACAATGCCGACTATGTGGCCTCCGCCGACCGTGCCTGGCTGCTGGCATTCGGCATCGCCGCGCTCGGGCTCGTACTCGCCGCGATCGTCGGCTATCTCATCGCCCGCAGCATCTCGCGTCCGATTATCTCCATCACGAGCGTGATGCGCGAACTCGCGGACGGACACCTCGACGTCGCCGTCCCCGCCAGCAAGGCGAATGACGAGGTCGGTGCGATGGTGAAGGCGGTCGCGGTGTTTCGCGACAATGCGATGAGCTTCAACAAGCTCCAGGCCGATCAGCTCGAGGCCAAGGCGCAGTCCGAAGCGGAGAAGCGGCGCGCCTTCGCCGCGCTCGCCGACAATTTCGAAGCCAGCATCCGCGACGTCGTCACCACGGTCTCCTCGGCCGCGGTCGAGATGGAGCACACGGCGCGCTCGATGTCGGCCATCGTCGAGCAGTCCCGGCAGCAGACCGGCACGGTGTCGTCGGCCTCGGCGCTCGCCTCGGAGAATGTGCAGACGGTTGCTGCCGCCGCGGAAGAGCTGTCGTCGTCGATGACCGAGATCAGCCGACGCCTTGCGCACGCGACCGCGGTGGTCGGCAAAGCTGCGAGCGACGGCCAACGGTCGAATGAGCGCGTCCAGAGCCTGGCAGACGCCGCCCAAAAAATCGGCGACGTCGTCTCCTTCATCAGCGGCATTGCCGAGCAAACCAATCTGCTGGCGCTCAACGCGACGATCGAGGCGGCGCGCGCGGGCGAAGCCGGCCGCGGCTTTGCGGTGGTCGCCTCCGAGGTGAAGGCGCTCGCAACCCAGACCGCGAAGGCGACCGAGGAGATCGGCGCGCAGGTGACAGCGGTACAAGGAGAGACCACCGGCGCAGTGGACGGCATCCAGTCGATCTGCGCAACGATCCGGGAGGTCGACGAGATCTCCGCCGCGATTGCCGCCGCTGTCGGCCAGCAGGGCACCGCGACGCAGGAGATTGCGCAGAATGTCCAGCAGGCAGCCGCCCGCACCGGCGAGGTCTCGCAAAACATCGCCGGCGTCACCGCCGGCATCGCCGCGACGGGAACAGCGGCGGAGGAAGTGCTGGGCTCGGCGATCGAGCTGTCAAAACAGTCGCAGCGACTGCGCGACGAGGTGGATCGCTTTCTCGCGCATATTCGCGCGGCGTAATTAGTACGGGATCGCGCCAAATGGGTTGCGGCCCCCCGTGCGCAAGTGCGCACCAGGCCGGGACCACGGCTTAGGCTTTGGTCCCCATCATCACGTCGATCGCCCCATTCACGATCGCCTCGAGCTCCTTCCGCGATACGCGGGCGCGGGAGCGGATGGCGATTGAGTGCACGGTTGCGGATGCGAGCTGCGCCAGCACGGCGGGATCGGCGCTGTCGGGCAACTCGCCTTTCTCCTTGGCGCGGCGGAAGCAACTCGTAAACGCCTTGTCGAGCTCAGACAGGCCATCCAGCACCATGGCGCGGATGTCGGGATCGCCGACGGCTTCGGAGGCCGCGGTGACGACGGTGAAGCAGCCGCGCGGGCCGGTCTCGCCGGAGAGATAGATGTTCAGCGCGCAGGCAAAGATGCTCTCCAGCCGCTGGCGCAGCGGCAACTCCTCACGGAAGATCGCGGCCATCGAGGCCCGCGCTTCCTCGCGGTAGCGCTGGTAGCTCTTGATGTAGAGCTCGCGCTTGTCGCCGAAGGCCCCATAGAGGCTCGGGCGATTCATGCCGGTAGCTTCGCTGAGATCGTCGAGAGAGGTCGCGGCGAAACCCTGCGTGCGGAACAGGTCGAGCGCTTTGCCAAGCGCGACGTCGGGTTCATAGGCGCGCGGACGGCCGCGGCGTTTGGGTTCACTGGCAGCAGCTGGCGGCTTTGATTTTTGTACCATCTCGCAATTTAATCCTTGACCGCCCTTATAATATGCAAGACAGTACAAAAATCAATCTGGCCAGGTTGAGCGACACACCAAAAGTCACATCGAAGGATTGCCCAAGGAGGCTCAAGATGGATCTTTATTTCTCGCCGCTCGCCTGTTCGATGGCGACGCGCGTCGCGCTGTATGAAGCCGGCGCCGAGGCGAATTATCTCGAAGTCGATCCGCCGACCAAGAAAGTGCTGCGCGACGGCACTGACTTCCGAACCGTGAACCCGATCGGCCTGGTGCCGACGCTGCGCACCGACGAGGGCGTGGTGCTGACCGAGAACGCCGCGATCCTGCAATATGTCGCCGACCGCTTCCCGCAATCGGGCCTCGGCGCCGCAGCGGGCATGGATCGCACGCGGCTGCATCAATGGCTCTGCTTCATCGGTACCGAGCTGCACAAAGGCCTGTTCATCCCTGTGCTCGACCGCAAGGCGCCGCAGGAGACGAAAGCCTATGCGCTGGAGAAGAACCTGTCGCGGCTGGACTATCTCGACAATTACCTGAAGGGGCGCGACTTCCTGCTCGACCATTTCAGCGTCGCCGACGCCTATCTCGTCACGGTCATCAACTGGACCATGGCGACGCCGCCGATCGAGCTCGCGAAATGGCCGAACATGAAGGCCTATTACGAGCGCCTGCGCCAGCGGCCCTCGGTCGCACGCGCGATCGCGGAAGAGTTCGAGCTGTATAAGGCCGAGCAGGCGCGGAAGAAGGCCGCGGCGTAAGCTCTGACGATCGAGACGCCGTCCCGGCTGAGCGGCCGGGGCGGCGCAAATCTATCCGTACAGCACCCGCGGCAGGATCGTGACGATGCCGGGCCAGAGCGTCAGCAGCAGCACGAAGCACACCATGATGAGCAGATAGGGCATCGTGACGCGCGCGATGTAGCCGAGGCCGTCGTCGGTCAGGCCCTGGATCACGAACAGGTTGAAGCCCACCGGCGGCGTGATCTGAGCCATCTCCACCGCGAGCACGAGGAAGATGCCGAACCAGATATCGTCGAAGCCCGCGCCCTTCACGATCGGCAGCACGATCGGCAGCGTCATCACGATCATCGAGAAGCCGTCGAGGAAGCAGCCGAGGATCAGGTAAAAGATGATCAGCACGACGATCAGCATGAAGGGCGACAGCCCGAGCCCCTTCACGAAGGCGGCGACTGCCTGTGGGATGCCGAGGAAAGCCGCGGCGTTGCCGAGGATCGAGGCGCCGAGCACGATCAGCGCGATCATCGAGCAGGTCACGACCGAGCCGATCAGCACGTCGCGGATCACCTGCTGCGACATCGAGCCCTGCGCCCAGGCGACCAGCGCCGCGCCGAGCACGCCGACGGCGGCGGCCTCCGACGGGGTCGCTAGCCCGCCATACATCGAGCCGAGCACGCAGGCGATCAGGAACAGCGCCGGCGCGAGATCCTTCAGCGCCGCAAAACGCTCACCCCACGGCACCTGCGAGAGTTTGGCTTCCGTCTCCGGCACCATGCTGGGGTTGAGGGTCGTGTGCAGCATCACCCACCCCATGAAGGTGGCGGCCAGCAAGAGGCCCGGCAGCACCCCGGCGGTGAACAGCTTCAGGATCGAGACGTCGCCGAGCACGCCGTAGATGATCATGATGTTGGACGGCGGAATCAGGAAGCCGAGCGTGCCGGCGCCGGCGAGCGAGCCGATCGCGATGTCGCGGGAATAACCGCGGCGCAGCAGCTCGTTGAGCGACATGCGGCCGATCACCTGCGTCGTCGCCGCCGACGAGCCGGAGATCGCTGCGAAGATGGTGCAGCCGATCACGTTCACATGCAGAAGGCGGCCGGGCAGAAGACCGGCCCAGGGCGCGAGCCCCTGAAACAACGAGCGCGACAGGCGGGTGCGAAACAACAGCTCGCCCATCAGGATGAACAGCGGCAGCGCCAGCAGCTCCTGCGTGGTCAGGATGTTCCAGGCGTATTGCGGCAGCAGCTTGTCGAGCGGGATCGAGCGGAACATCGCGAGCAGCAGCGTCGCGGTGAGCGCAAGCGTCAGGCCGATCCAGACGCCGCCCGCCAGGAGCGCAAACAGAATTCCGAACAGGGCGACGACTTCGATAGTCATGCGATCTTGAATCCGATTGCGAGCAAGGCGGTCATTCGACGGGCGAGGCCTTCATGCGGTGATCCTCCAGCGGCAAGCCGAGCACCGCCTGGATCGCGCGCGCCAGGAACTGGAGCGTCAGCAGCAGCATGCCGAAGGTGACGACGGCTTCCGGAAACCACAACGGTGTGTCGCTGGAGGTCGAGACCTGGCCACGCACATAGGCGCCGAAGGCGAACTTCGCCATCGACGTCGTCAGGAAGGCCATGAAGGCGAAGCCGGCGGCCGCCGAGAGGATCTCGATCGCACGCTGCACCGGTGGCGGCACGTTCTTGAGCAGCAGCACGACACGGATATGGCCGCCGATGCGCAAGGTCATGGCGGCGCCGAAGGTGAAAGACGCCGCCATCAGATAAGAAGAGTATTCCCAGGCGATCGAGATCGTCGGCGGAAAGAACGGCAGGAAGTTCGAGAGAAAGCGGGTTGCAACCTCGCACAGCATCAACAGCGTCAACGTCAAGAGACAGCCGCCGCCGATCCAGCCGTCGAGCCGGCCGAGACGGTCGATACCGTCGAGCAGGATGCGCAGCGGCGCCGGCGCCGCCGCGTTGAGACTTTGGGACGACGCAGGCAAAACATCCGCCACCGCAAATTCCTCAGCGCTTCATTTCGGCGAGATAGGCCCGCACCGGCTTGTCGGCCGCCGGCACCCGCTTGAGGAAAGCGTCGAGTTGCGGCGCGGTTTTGGCGCGAATGTCCGTGATCATGGCATCCGAGACCGGCACCACCTCCATGCCGCCTTCCTTGAGGCGGTTGAGGCTATCCACGTCCGCCTTGAGCGAGTTGGCCCAGAAGCCCGGCTCCAACTTGGCGGCAACGCCCGCGACCAGCTGCTGCTGGTCGCTGCTCAGCGCCTTCCAGGAATCGAGATTGACGGTGAGCATCTGCGACGACCAGACGTGATTGGTCGGGTAGATGTATTTCAAGAATTCCCAGAACTTTCCGTCGACGCCCGACACCGCCGAAGTGGAGACGCCCGAGACCGCGCCGGAAGCAAGCGCCGGGATCGTCTCGCCCCACGGGATCATCACCGGCGCCATGCCGACCACGGCCAGCATGTCGACGGCGTTCTTGTCGGGTACGCGGATCTTGATGTTCTTCAACCCATCGACATCGGCAACCTTGACCTTGAGGTGCAGGTACTGCGTCGGCCACGGCACGATGTAGAGGATCTTCTGGTTGTTGCGCGCGGCGACCTTCTCGTATTCGGGCCGAACATATTTGTGCAGCACCTTCAATTCATCCATCGAGCTGCACAGGAACGGGATGCTCTCGACTCCCATGAAGGGCTCGTCGCCGACCTGCTGGATGTTGAGGACGTCGGCGAGCGGCACCAGGCCATCGCGCACGGCGCGCAGATGCTCGGGGCCCTTGAAGCCGAGCTGGCCACCGGCCTTCACGGTGATCGCAACCGAACCGCCGGTCTGCTTCTTCACCTCTTCCGCGAAGGCCATCGCGTTCTGGGTGTGGAAATTGCCGTCGGGCCATACCGTCGACATGTCCCAGCTTACCGTCGCTGCCCGCGCGCGGGTCGAGATGTGGCCGGCCGCGAGCAGCGTCGCTGCGCCCGCCGTAAGATTCCGTCGCGTGATCATTGAGCCCCTCCGTTCGCTACGCGCGCGACGCCTGAGGCGTCATCGCGTGTACCCATAAACTGCAACCGCGTTGTCAGCGGACACGAGGCCGCTTTCGATGTCGTCGTTGACGGCTGTCGGCGCGCGCTCCCGGGGATCGCCGATGCCGGCGCCGCCTGGTGTCAGCACCACCAGCCGGTCGTCCGGCGGCACCTGCTGAAAGCCTTTTCCACGCAGCTTCTTGCCGGACTTCAGGCCGACATAGCCGGCCTCGCCGTTTTTGCCGCCATCCCGTCCGCGCGGCGGATGGTCGATGCGGTCGAACGCCGCCAGGATGTCGAACGGCGCATCGACCCCGCTGCCGACCTCGATGATCTGACCGAGGCCGCCGCGGGTGCGCCCTGCCCCACCGGAATCCGGGCGCAGCTCCTTGCGCCAGAAGATCAATGGCGTCTGCGTCTCCGCGATCTCGACCGGCGTGCCGCGTACGCCGCTGGGATAAGCCGTCGCCGACAGCCCGTCCTTGCCGAAGCGCGCGCCGGTGCCGCCATTGGAGGTGACCGCCATCGAGAACCCGTAATTGCCGCCGGCGCCCGAGCGGGTCTGTCCGCGCACGTTGAGATTCCACAGGCACGAGGTGCCTTCCGCGGGCACGCGCTCGGGAATGATCTGGCGCAGGCAGCCGAACACGACGTCGGGCAGCATCTGGCCGATGATGTGGCGCGAGGCGACGGGCGCCGGCTTCGGCGCATTGAGGATCGCCCCCGGGGGAGCCGACACCGTCAGCGGCGAGAGCGAGCCGGCATTGTTCGGGATCTGCGACGCCACGACGCAGCCGAGACCGAACACGGTGTAGGCAATGGTGTAGGACAGAGGCACGTTGATGCCGTACCTGGACGCGACCGAGGTCCCGTCGAAGTCGACGTGAATGCCTTCGTCCGAGATCGTCAGCGTCGCCGCCAGCGTGACCGGCGCGTCATAGCCGTCGACCACCATGGTGTTGCGCCAGCTACCCTTCGGCAGCTTTGCGATCTCGGCAAGCACGGCCTCGCGCGAGCGGTCGCAGACGTAGTCGCCGAGCTCATCGAGCGTGTCGATACCGAACTCGGTCATCATCTCGACCAGGCGCTCGCAGCCGACGTCGTTGCAGCCGGCGAGCGAATAGGTGTCGCCTTCGGTGTCGATCGGCAGCCGCGTGTTGGTGCGGATCATCGCCATCAGCGTCTCGTTGACGACGCCCTGGTCGATCAGCTTCAGCATGGGGATATAAAGCCCCTCCATGAACACGTCAGTGGCGTCGGGCCCGAAGCCGATGCCGCCGATGTCCATGAGATGGCTGGTGCAGGAAAACAGCGCGACCGGCTTGCCGTCCTTGAAGCAGGGCGTGGTGACGACGAAATCATTGAGATGGCCGGTGCCCATCCAGGGATCGTTGGTGATGTAGGCGTCGCCCTCTTTCATCGTCTCGATCGGGAACTGCGCGATGAAGTGCTTGACCGATTCCGCCATCGAATTGACGTGACCGGGCGTGCCGGTCACCGCTTGCGCCAGCATCCGCCCCTTGAGGTCGAACACGCCGGCCGAGAGGTCGCCGCATTCGCGCACGATCGGGCTGAAGGCGGTGCGGAGCAGCACCTGCGCCTGCTCCTCGACCACGGCGATCAGCCGGTGCCACATGATCTGAAGGTCGATCAGGCTCGCGCCGTTTGCCTTGCTCATGATCAGGCCGCCTTCCGTTCCATGACGATACTGCCGGCACCGTCGATATGGGCGTCAAAACTGGTCGAGACGAAGGTAGATGTTTCGTCTTCCGCGATCACGGCGGGACCTGCAATCGTCGCGCCCGGCGCCATGTCCTCGCGGCGGTAGAGCGGGATCTCGATCACCTCCCCTGCCCGGCCGTCGAAGAATTTGCGGCTGCCCGACGCCTTGCCGGCGGGCATGCGCGCCACATCGGCGACGCGCGGCGGATTGCGTGCCTCGGTGGTCGCGAGCACCGACCAGCTCAAGACCTCGATCGCGGCGCCCGGGATCGCCCGCTCGAACATCGCCGCATAATCCGCCTCGAACTTCTGGCGCAGGCCGGCCAGATCGGTCGTCGCCAACCGCCGATTCGGCAACTCGATCGAGATCTCATGGCCCTGGCCAACATAGCGCATGAAGGCGGCACGGCGCTCGCGCACCGGCGCGCCTGCCGCACCCGACTCGACCAGTGCGCGCGCTTCGCTCGCCATCTCCTGCAAGAGATCTGAGACCGCCTCGGTGTCGAAATCGTCGAGCCGAACATGACGGCTGCGCACCAGCTCATAGGCGATCGGAGCCGCCAGGAAGCCAACCGCCGAACCCACGCCAGCATTCGACGGCACGATCACCCGGGAGACACCGATCTTCTCGGCGACACGCGCCGCATGCAGCGGCGCGGCCCCGCCGAAGGCGATCAGCGTGTGCTGGCCGACAATCTCACCACGCTCGACCGCATGCACGCGCGCCGCACTCGCCATGTTCTCGCAGACGACCTCGTGCACGGCATAGGCCGCGGTTTCCGCCGACAAACCGAGCGGTTCGCCGACGCTGCGCAGCAGTGCCTGCTTCGAGAGTTCAGGGTCGAGCTGGATCGTGCCACCCGCAAAGGCGTCGGGATCGATCAGGCCGAGCGCAACATCGGCATCCGTCACGGCCGGGCGCAGGCCGCCGCGGCCGTAGCAGGCGGGCCCCGGCTCCGACGAGGCACTCTCGGGGCCGACCGTGACGCGCTTCATGGCGTCGACATGGGCGATCGAGCCGCCACCGGCGCCGATCTCGACCATCTCGATCACGGGAATCCGCACCGGCAGACCCGAACCTTTCAGGAAGCGCGCGGCGCGATCGACCTCGAACACGCGCGAGGTCTCGGGCTGGTATTTTTCGATCAGGCAGATCTTTGCCGTGGTGCCGCCCATGTCGAAGGACAGCACCTTGCTCTCCCCGAGACGTGCCGCGATCTGCGCCGCGAAGATCGCGCCGCCGGCAGGACCGGATTCGACGAGACGCACCGGAAAGCGCCGCGCCGTCTCGATCGAGGTGACACCGCCGCCGGAGGTGACAAGATAGATCGCGCCGCGGTACTGCTCGACCTGCAAGGCATCGGACATGCGGGCGAGATAACCGTCTATCAACGGTTGCACATAGGCGTTGGCCACCGCAGTCGATGTGCGCTCATATTCGCGGATCTCCGGGCACACCGCGGACGATACGGTCACGGAAATGCCGGGCATCTCCTCACTGATGATCGCTGCCGCGCGGCGCTCGTGCTCGGGATTGGCGTAGGAGTGCAGGAACGCGATCGCGACGCTCTCGACGTTCAGAGCGCGCAATCTTGGCGCGAGCGCACGCACCGCCGCTTCGTCCAACGGGAGGCGGACGGCGCCGTGGGCGTCGATGCGCTCCGGCACGGTGAAGCGCAGGGATCGCGGCGCGAGCGGCTTCGGCTTGTCGATGGCGAGGTCATACTGGTCGTAGCGGCTCTCGGTGCCGATATCGAGCACGTCGCGAAAGCCCTCGGTCGCGATCAGCGCCGTCTTGGCGCCGCGACGCTCGATGATGGCGTTGGTCGCGAGCGTCGTGCCGTGAATGAAGACGTCGATGTCGCTGATATGGGCGCGCGCGTCAGCGAGAATCAGCCGCATGCCATCAAGCACCGCCTCCTCGGGCCGCTGCGGCGTCGTCAGCAGCTTGCGCGTCTTGCGATCCTGACCCACGTCCAGCACGATGTCGGTGAACGTGCCACCGATATCGACGGCAAGCCGCACCTCGGCTCCCTCATGCATTCCAAATTCTCCGTGCTGATCGTCAAGACTGGGGACAAAAGTCCAGCAATTTCCATGCCATGGATGACGAGGACATACCGCGTACGGCTATTCTGCTCGGCACCTATGCAATAGGCAAGGCGTGTTCGCAGCCTGTGCGATCAGAGCAGGAATGCAAGCGCCGCTTCGCAGCGCTCCTCGACCTTCAGCGTGAAGAGATCATCGGCGCGGGTGCGTCCGAGATTGACCGCAGCGATCGGGATTTGCCGGTGCGCGGCAGCTTGCACGAAGCGGAAGCCGGAATAGACCATCAGTGACGAGCCGACGATCAGCATGGCGTCGGCCTGCGTCAGATGATCCTGTGCGGTAGCGACCACGTCGCGCGGGACGTTCTCGCCGAAAAACACGACATCGGGCTTGAGGATGCCGCCGCAAGCTTCGCAGGCCGGCACCTTGAACGACGAAAAATCCGCATGCTCCAGGTCGGCGTCGCCGTCGGGCGCATCGGCGGCATCGAGCGCGAGCCACTCCGCATTGGCGTGGCCGAGCGTCTCCTGGAATTCGCTCCGCGGCGTCTTTTGGCCGCAGCCCATGCAGCGGACCAGATCGAGCCGGCCGTGCAGGTCGATCACCTGGCGATGGCCGGCGGATTGATGCAGCCGGTCGACGTTCTGGGTCAGCAGCATCTCGCAACGCCCGCTCGCCTCGAGCCGGGCGAGCGCGCGATGCGCATCGTTCGGCCTCGCCTGGCCGAACCGCCGCCAGCCGATCAGGCTGCGCGCCCAATAGCGCCGGCGCGTATGCTCTTCCGACATGAAAGCCTGGAAGTTCACCGGCTGGGTCCGCTTCCAATTGCCGTGGCTGTCGCGATAATCGGGAATACCCGAATTGGTGCTGCAGCCAGCACCGGTCAGCACGAACAGACGTTCGTGCCGGCCGACGAAATCTTCGAGCGGAGCTTTTTCCATGGCGCAGATGTAGTCTGCAGCGCCCGGTTCTGCCAGATGGCCAGGAAGCCCACTAGCTCGCCCAGTTCTCGCGAAACTCGGGAAACAGCGTCAGGCCTCCGCAGGCGTAGATGGTCTGTCCGGTGATGTAGCTCGCATCATCCGAGGCGAGAAAGGCGAACACGGCGGCGATCTCCTCCGGCGTGCCCACGCGCCCGAGCGGGATATGGCTTGCGACGTTGGCGCGCTTTTCGGCGTCGCCGGTCCAGGCCGCGTTGATCGGCGTATCGATCGCACCGGGACCCACCGCATTGACGCGAATGCCGCGCCCGGCGAATTCGAGCGCCAGCGTTCGCGTCAGATTGGCCATGCCGCCCTTGCTGATGGAATAAGCGAGATAGCCGGGTTTCGGGATGATCTGGTGCACGCTGGAGCAGTTGATGATGCTGCCGCCTCCGCCGCGCGCGACGAAATGCGCCAGCGCCTTCTGCGCGCAGAGCACGGCGCCGTTGAGATTGACGTCGATGATGCGGCGATAGGTTTCGACGTCGAGCGCGTCGCTCGGCGATTCCCGCTGGAAGCCCGCATTGTTGACGAGGCAGTCGAGCCGCTTCCAGCGCGTCAGGATCGTCTCGAACATCGCGGCGATGTCCTGCTCGTTGCCGACATCGGCCTTGACGATGACATGATCGAGCTTGCCGTGGCCGCGGTCGCTCGATGCGGTCCGTGCGAGCGCAAGCGTCTCCTCGGCCCTCATGGGATGATCGAAATAGTTGATGGCGACGGTCGCGCCTTCCTGGGCAAGGCGGATGGCGACGGCACGGCCGATGCCTTGCGAGGCGCCGGTCACCAGCGCGTATTGGCCGACAAGGCGCGAGTGAAACGAGGTCGAACGATCGGTTTGTGGCATGGGTTCTCTCCGGGATGCCTGATCATCGACGGAACCGGCTTTTTGTTCCATCCCTCAGCGCATCGCTGCGATTCATTCGGCGCGCCGCGTGAGCGGCGAGGTCAATATCTGGTACAGGATGATGGCGCCGAAGGTTGCGGTGCCGATCCCGCCGATCGTGAACGCGCCGAATTTGAGCGTGAGATCGCCGGCCCCCGCAGTCAGGGCCACGGCGACGGTGATCAAATTGGCGGGATTAGCGAAGTCGACCTTGTTCTCGACCCAGATCCGGCCCGCCATCGCGGCGATCAATCCGAACAGCACGATCGAGAGCCCACCGATGACGGGACCCGGGATCGACAGGATCAGCGCGCCGAATTTCGGCGAGAAGCCGAGCACGATCGACACCGTAGCCGCGAAGGCAAACAGCAACGTCGAATAGACTTTCGTCGCCGCCATGACGCCGATGTTTTCGGCATAGGTGGTGACGCCGGTGCCGCCGCCGCAGGCCGCCACGATGGTCGCGAGGCTGTCGGCGAGCAGGGCGCGGCCGAGATAGTCATTGAGGCTCCGACCCGTCATGGCACCGACCGCCTTGATGTGACCGAGGTTCTCGGCGACGAGGATGATCGCGACCGGCGCGATCAGGACGATCGCATCGGTCTGGAACGTCGGCGTGGTGAAACTCGGCAGGCCGATCCACGGCGCAGCCGCAAGCTGGGTGAAGTCAATCGGCTTGCCGAAGCCGAGGCCGTTCGCGAACAGCAGGTACAAAATATATCCGCCGATCGCACCGAGGATGATCGGCAGGCGGCGCCACAGGCTAGGTGCGGCAACGGCAACCACGCCGATGATCAGAACGGTTGCGAGCCCGATCCAGGTGTCGAACGCGCCGGCGCTCACCGCCTTGACCGCCACGGGCGCGAGGTTGAGGCCGATCGCGGCGACCACAGCGCCGGTGACGGCCGGCGGCAACAGCCTCTCGACCCAACCAACCCCCGACCACATCACGATCAGCGCGATCACGCCGTAGAGGACGCCGGCCCCGACGATGCCACCAAGCGCAACTGACAGATTCGGGTTCGGTCCGTGCCCGGCATAGCCGGTGGCGGCGATGACGACTGCGATGAACGCGAAGCTCGACCCGAGATAGCTCGGCACGCGCCCCGCGACGATGACGAAGAAGATCAGCGTGCCGATGCCGGAAAACAGGACCGCAACATTGGGATCGAACCCCATCAGCAGCGGCGCGATGATCGTTGAGCCCGACATTGCGACGCAATGCTGAAGACCGGAGACGACGGTCTGGCCGAGCGGCAGCCGCTCCTCGGGCATGATCACGCCGGAGGACTTCAGAGTCCAACGCGGGAAATAGCTTTGCGCTCGCTCTTCGGAGCCCGTTGCAGTCGGCATGTTCCCCCCAATTGCGGTGCAGCGATCAATCTTCGTGCGAACAGACAAAAATGTGATTGTCGCTTCTGCGGCGGCCATCACATGATGCAAATCAAACAAGATCAATACGTTCCGGGGCCTATTCTATGACACAAGTCGCGATCCAGCCAGCCATCCACCGCCGGCACCAGCCCTGGTACAAGATCCTCTACATCCAGGTGTTGATCGCGATCGCGCTCGGGGTGTTGATCGGCTATTTCTACCCCGATCTCGGCAAGGCCTTGAAGCCGCTCGGCGATGGCTTCATAGCGCTGATCAAGATGATGATCGCGCCGGTGATCTTCTGCACGGTCGTGCACGGGATCTCCTCAATGGGCGATCTTAAGCGCGTCGGCCGGGTCGGGCTGAAGTCACTGATCTATTTCGAGACGGTCTCGACCGTCGCGCTCGCGGTCGGCCTGCTGGTCGGCGAGGTGCTCCAGCCCGGCCACGGCTTCAACATCGACCCCGCCACGATCGATCCGAAGTCGGTCGCGACCTACGTCACCAAGGCCAAGGAGGAAGGCATCGTCGCCCATTTGATGGCGATCATTCCAGACAGCTATGTGGGCGCCATCGCGCGCGGTGATCTCTTGCAGGTGCTGCTGATCTCGATCCTGTCGGGCTTCGCCATCGCCTTTCTCGGCAAGGCCGGCGAGCCCATTGCGGAGGCGATCGACAGGGCCGCGAAGATGTTCTTCGGCATCATCCGCATCATCGTGCGCGTCGCCCCGATCGGGGCGTTCGGCGCGATGGCCTTCACCGTCGGCGCCTACGGCCTCGGCTCGCTGCTCAACCTCGCCGCCCTGATCGGCACGTTCTATCTCACCAGCATCCTGTTTGTGGTGGTCGTGCTCGGCGCAATCGCCCGGCTCGCCGGCTTCTCGATCCTGCGCTTCATCGCCTACATCAAGGACGAGCTCCTGATTGTGCTCGGCACCTCGTCGTCGGAGACGGTGCTGCCGCAGATGATCCAGAAGATGGAGCATCTCGGCGCGTCGCGTTCGGTGGTCGGCCTCGTCATTCCGACAGGCTACAGCTTCAACCTCGACGGCACCAACATCTACATGACGCTGGCAACGCTATTCCTGGCGCAAGCGACCAATACCCATCTGACCGTCTGGCAGGAGCTCGGTATTCTCGGCATCGCCATGATCACCTCGAAGGGCGCCTCGGGCGTGACCGGGGCGGGCTTCATCACGCTCGCCGCCACGCTCTCGATCGTGCCTGACATCCCGATCCAGTCGATCGCGATCCTGGTCGGCATCGACAAGTTCATGAGCGAGTGCCGCGCGCTGACCAATCTGATCGGTAACGGCGTCGCCTGCGTCGTCATCAGCATCTCCGAAGGCGAGCTCGATCGCGATGCACTGCACGAGACCATGGCCCATCCGCTGGAGATCGGCGAAGCGCTGGAACCGGGCGGCAGCGCGTAACGCCGCACAGATCGACGCCGGGAGCAATCCGGTTCCGACGCGGTAGTTTCCCGGAGTGGCCAATTGGTGTTGCACGCGTCACAACAAATGCGTTGGGATCACGGATTGATACTCATTCATTCCACCCGACGCGCTGGGGGCAGGGCGTCGGGTTTTTGTTGTTAGGACGATGGCCTTGGGGCAGCCGAGTTAGCCGGCCAGCTCGACCCTGCGCGTGATCCCTATTGCCTGCAAGAACGCCTCGTCATGACTGACGACGAGAAGCGCGCCGTCATAGGCCCTCAGACCTGCTTCGACGGCTTCGATGGATTCGATGTCCAGATGATTGGTCGGCTCGTCGAGGATCAGCAGGGACGGCGGCGTCGCCCCACCCAGCACACAGGCGAGGCCTGCGCGAAACATCTGTCCGCCGCTCAGGTGTCCTACGATCTGCAAGGCGGCATCGGCGCGAAACATGAACCGGGCCAGCGCGGCATGGCATTCATTTGCAGCCGCCTTCGGATTGAAGCGCCCAAAATTGTCCAGGATGGAGATCACGGGATCGAGCAGGCCGACCTTCTGATCGAACAGTGCAAAGTCCCGCCTGATCCGCACGATGCCGGAGAGCGGATTCAGCTCGCCAGCGATGAGTTTCAGCAGCGCGGTTTTGCCGGAGCCGTTCGGCCCGACGACCGCAACGCGCTCCGGACCGACAATGGTGAGCGAGAGATCGCGCAAAACCGGCCGTTCCGGTTGATAACCGGCACTGACACGGTCGAGCCAAACCACCTCCCTGCCAGCCGGCAGGCCCGTCGAGGGTAGTTTCACCGACAATGGCTGAAGAATCTCGATACGCCGGCGTGCCGTATCGACGGCCTCAAGCGCATCCGCACGCCGCCGCTCGGCGATCTGCGCGTTCTTGCCGCCGGTGTCTTCGCTGCGATCCTTGCGCGCGCCGGCCAGGATTCGCGGCATGCCGCCCTTGGCGCGCTTCTTCTTCCCGCCGCTGTCCTTGCGCGCTTTCTTCTCCGCAGCCTCCTGCGCCTTCCCGTCGATCCCGGACAGGCGCCTCTCGGCATGTGCAAGGTCGTGCCTGACAGCCACGAGTTCGACGGCTTTCTGCTCGCGGTAACTGCTCCAGTTTCCGCCGTATCGCGTAGCTCCGAGCGACGTCAGCTCGACCATCGCATCCATCGTTTCGAGCAGTCTCCGATCATGGCTGACGACAATCGCCCCACCGCGCCAGGACGCAAGGAAATCGATCAAGGCCACGCGCCCCGCCCGATCGAGATTGTTGGTGGGCTCGTCGAGCAGCAGGAAGTCCGGCTCCGCGAAGATCAGCGCGGCGAGACGAACCCGCGTGACCTGCCCGCCCGACAGGCGATCGAGCTCGATCTCCGGAGCGACGTCGAACCCGACAAGCGCAAGGGCGGATGCAAGCCGTGTTTCGAGGGTCCAATCGACCTCGGAGACCTCCTCGGTCGAGGCATCCCCGCGCTCAGCACGGCGAAGAAGATCGAGCGCGGCCCGAGCCTCGAACAGGTCGATCACCTTCGCGCCCGCAAGGGGCTGAGCGTCCTGACGCAGCAGACCGACGGTTCCGTTGACGACAACGCGCCCCGATTGGGGGATGCGCTCGCGCGAGATCGATGCAAGCAGAGTCGTCTTCCCGACGCCGTTGCGGCCGACGAGGCCGGTCCGCTCGGCGCCAAACGTCAGATCGATGTTGGAAAAAAGAGGGTGGCCGTCAGGCGTGGACAACGACAGGTCGGACAGGATGATTGAAGCAGGCATGGAATTCCCCGTGAGCAAGGCAGGTCGGCTTTGCGGTCGGGGTAAAATCCATGGCTGCGAATATCCTGATTGAGAGGCTCTCCTACTAATCCCGCAATAGGGCGAGATCAAGCCGCAGCTTGAAGAGACGACAGCGCGCGGAGCGCTGACGTCCCCGCCGGCCGGCGCGATCAGCCCTTGAGCGCGGTGACCACGACCTCGATCAGCGCGCTGCCGCCAAGATCGGCGACGCCGACGGTGGCGCGGGTCGGAAGATTGTCGCCGAAGAATTCGGTCCAGGCCGCGTCCATCTCCTTCTTTCTGGAAAGGTCCGTGACGAAGATCGAGGTGCTGACCACGCGGGTCTTGTCGGTCCCCGCCTCTTTCAGATAGCCGGCGATCTTGCCGAGGATGTTGCGGGTCTGCTCGCCCATCGAGACCGAGGTATCGTCGGCGATGGTGCCGCCGACGAAGACGAAGCCGTTGGCTTCGACCGCGCGGTGCATGATGGGGGTGCGGATGCTGCGGGTGATGCTCATGATGTCCTCTTGTTGCTAGAGCGTGGAAGGATGGAAGCGGTCGATGCCGAGATCGCCGACGCGAGTCTGGGTACCGCCGTTGACGATCAGCTCCGCCATCACGGCGCCGGCGCCGGGGCCGAGCTGGAAGCCGTGCAGCGAGAAGCCGAACTGGTGATAGAGCCCCTTGTGGCGGCCACTCGGACCGAACACGGGCAAATCGTCCTTCGTCTTGGCCTCGATGCCGGCCCAGGCCCGCATGATCGTCGCATCGCGCATGACCGGAAACAGCTCGAACACGGTGCGCGCGCTGGTCGCGAGGCTCTTCCAGTCCAGCACCGTCTCGTTGCGGTCCTGGTACGGCGTTGCCAGATGGCCGCCGCCGATCAGCACCGTGCCGTTCTTGAATTGCTTGAAGGACAGTTTCCGGCCGCGCAGGATCACGACGGGGTCGATGAAATGCGGCACGCGCGAGGTGATCATCAGCATCGGCGCCACGGTCTCGACCGGAATGGGCTCACCGAGCGCGGCTGCGATGGTCCCGGCCCAGGCGCCGGCGGCATTGACCAGCACTGGCGCGGCAAAGCTCTCGGTACCGACATCGACGTGCCAAAGACCGTCAATGTGCCGGATGTTGCTGGCGGCCACGCCTTCCAGCACGGTCGCGCCGAGCTGCTCGGCCTTGCGCCGGAACGCCGTCGTCGCCTGCGCGGGATTGGCCGCACCGTCGCGGCGCGACACCACGCCGCCGGGACAGGTCTCGGCGACGGCCGGCACCAGCCTCCGCAGTTCAGTGGCGTCGATCAGCTCCTCGTGGATAAAACCGAGCGCGTTTAGCTCGGCAACGCGGGCGCGGCAGACCGCGAGTTCGTCCTCGTTCTCCGCGACCAGAACCTGACCGTAGCTCTCAAAACTGCAATCGTCGTCGACGAGCTCCGAAATCTTCTCCCAGATGCCCATTGAGCGGATCGAGAGCGGGATTTCAGGGATGTGCCGCGCAAGCTGGCGCACGCCCCCGGCGTTGACGCCGGAGGCGTGGCGGCCGGCATAGTCCTTCTCGATCAGCACCGGCTTCAGGCCGGCGAGACACAGATGCAGCGCGGTCGAGCATCCGTGGATGCCGCCGCCGACGACGATCGCATCCACGTTTCTGGTCATCCGCGCACCACCGCCTTGATGTCGTCTTCGCTCTTCGGAACCGCGGCAAGCTCGGCCAGCGTGATCGGCTTGACCGGCGCGCGCAGCCGGTAATAGCCGATCTCCTGCGGGGTCTTGCCCCGCGCCTGCGCCATCAGCTCGGTGACGGTGAGACCGCAGAGCCGGCCCTGGCACGGACCCATGCCGGTGCGGCGATAGGCCTTGAGCTGGTTCGGCCCGGTCGCGCCGATCGCGACGGCGTCGAGAATATCCTTTGCGGTGACCTCCTCGCAGCGACAGACGATGGTGTCGCCCGCGGGAATGCGAAACTGAGGCGCCGGACGGAACAGCGTGTCGAGGAAAACGCGGCCACGCTCGGCCTTGGCGAGATCGGCGCGGAGCATCGCCATCGGCGCAAGTTTTGTGGCAGCCGCAGGCGCCAACGCCTCCACCGCCGCGCGCGCCGCGATGCGGCCGCGTACCACGGCTGCACTCGCACCGCCGATGCCGGCGCCGTCGCCAGCGATCGCAATGCCGGCGACCGACGAATTGCCGCTGACATCGAGCACCGGAGACCAGCACAATTGCAGATCATCCCAGCTATGTTCGATTCCGGCCGCCATCGCCAGATTGACGTTGGGCACGACGCCCTGATGCAGCAGCAACAGATCCGCAGCAATGGTCTCGCGCTTGCCGCCGGCGACATAGCTCACGCTCGCGAGCTGGCCGTCACCGGCCGCAGTAAGCTCGGTGACGCCGGCTACGACCTGCACTTTGGCCTTCACCTCGCGCATCATCGACAGACCCTTGGCAAAATAGGGCGAGGTCAGAAACGCGAAGGCATGCGGCAACGCCGCGAAATAGTTGCCGCGCTCGGTGGTGTCGAGGATGCGATCAATGCGGCCGCCGAGCCGGAGGATCTGCGCGGCGAGCAGCCAGAGCAACGGCCCCTGCCCCGCAATCACCGTGCGTCCATCCGGCACCAGCGCCGACGACTTCAGCATGGTCTGCGCGGCACCCGCGGTCATCACGCCCGGCAGCGTCCAGCCGGGAATCGGAAACGGCCGCTCCAGCGCACCGGTCGCAAGGATCACGCGCCTCGCCTTGACGAACGCGGACGCGCCGCCGACCGAGACAGCGATCTCGAGGTTGCGGTCGAGGCTCCAGACCGTGGCACGATGGATGACCTCGGCATTGCTCGCGTGCAGCGCCTGCACGAGCTCGGCGCCCACCCAGTAGTCGGCGCCGAGCTGATTGCGCTCGGTCACCGGCGTCGAGGCGATGGCGCGAAACACCTGGCCGCCAGGCCCGACATTCTCGTCAAGAAGCAGCGTCGACAGGCCGGCCTCGGCGGAGGTCGCAGCGGCGGCGAGGCCGGCGGGCCCGGCTCCGATCACCACGACGTCGTATTCTTCGCGCTTGGGAGCCACAGTCATTTTCCGATCTCCCGCTTGCCCTTCTGGATCTCGATCTGCATGCCCTCGGCGACCGGCACGAGGCAGCCCTGGCGATTGCCGACGCCGTCGATGGTGACGAGGCAATCGAAGCACACGCCCATCATGCAATAAGGTAGACGCGGCGCGCCGCTCACCGCGGTCGAACGGCGTGCATCGCAGCTGGAGGCCAGCAGCGCAGCGGAGACGGTGTCGCCCTGCCGCGCCGCGACGGCAACGCCATCGACGAAGATCTGCACTGGCGGCCGTTTGTCCTGTTCGGATCGTTTGAACATCTTGGCTCCTTCAATATCCCTAGTAGCCGCTGTTGTTCGCAGCACCGGCGGCGCCAAAACGGCTGGCCGAGAACGCGCCGACCAGCTCCGGCTCGAGCGAACCTTGCGCGACCATCCGCGCGATCTCGAAAGCGTGGTTGGAGGCGAGCGTCACGCCGGAATGGCAGCAGGCGACGAAAGCGCCGGGATGGGTCTCAGACTGGTCGTAGATCGGAAAGCCGTCCTGCGGCATGACGCGGATGCCGGCCCAGCTCCTGATAACGTTGAGCCGCGACAGATGTGGGAACATGCGCTGGGCCCGATCGGTCATCACGGCGCTGATCGAATGCTTCATCGCGCGATCGTCGAGCTCGTCTTCCTTGCTGTCGCCGATCATCACCGTGCCCTCGTCGGTCTGGCGGATGGTGGTCAGCGGATGCGGCAGGAACGGCATGGTGCGCTCGGTCACCACGATCTGGCCGCGGGTCGGGCCCATCGGCGCGTAAAGGCCGACCATCGGCGCCAGCGTCTGGTTGGCGTTACCCGCCGCAAGCACGATTTTGGCGGCGCGGAGCTCCCCCCTGGGCGTGGTCAGGCGGAATTCGTCGCCACTCTTGGTGATGGCCGAGACCGGACGCTCCGGAAAATAGTCGATGCCGAACGCCTTGAAGCCGGTGTGGAACGCGCGGAACGTGCGCAGCGAATTGACATGGCCGTCGAGCGGACAGTAGCTGCCGCCGGACACCTCGGGACCGATCAGCGGCAGCGACTTCTTCACTTCGGATGCGGACAGCATCTCCATCTTGTAGTCGGCGGCGCCTGTCTGATTGTGCATGCGCTTGACGAGCTCGGCGCGCTGGCCGAATTCGTCCTCGCCGAGCGTGAGATGAAAGCCGCCATTCTGCTGAAGAGAGACGTCGAGACCGGTCTGCTGCTTCAACTCGGAGGCGAGCCTTCCCCACGCTTGTGACGCCTGCACGGTCCAGACCGTATAGGCGGGCATGCCGAGCCCCTTGCTCTGCACCCAGACCAGCGCAAAGTTGGCACGCGAGGCGCGCTTGGTGATGTCGCCTTCGTCGAGCACGGCGACGCTCTTGCCGAGCCGGCCGAGGCCCCAGGCGATGGCGGAGCCGAGCAATCCGCCGCCGACGACGGCGACGTCGTAATCTGTTCGCATGGATTCTCCTATCGTCCCGTATCGCCCTTGCCGGCGAGCACGCGGTCGAGCCCGTAGAAGCGGTCGAGCAGAATGAGGGCGGTCATGGTGATCGCGATCACGCAGGCCGAGACCGACGTCACCAGCGGATCGATGTTGTCCTGGATGTAGAGGAACATGCGCACCGGCAGCGTCTCGGTGCCGGGTGCCGCGAGGAAGACGGTCATGGTGAGATCGTCGAAGGACTGGATGAAGGCGAGCGCCCAGCCGCTGATGACGCCGGGCAGGATCAGCGGCAACGTGACGCGGCGGAATAGAGTCCAGCCGCCGGCGCCGAGCGAGACAGCGGCCATCTCGACCGAGAGGTCCATGCCGGTCGCCGCCGCCAGCGTCAGCCGCAGCGCGAACGGAAACACGATGATGACATGCGCGATGATCAGCGCCGCGAAGCTGCCGCCGAGGCCAGCCGAGGTGAAGAAGCGCAGGAAGGCGATGCCGAGCACGACATGCGGGATCATCAGCGGCGACAGGAACAACGCCGCCAGCGCGTCTCGACCGCGGAACCGATAGCGCGCGATCGCCAACGCCGCAGGCACCGCGAACAGCAGCGCCACGAAGGAAGACAGTGCGCCAAGGCCAAGACTGACCCAGAAAGCATGGATGAATTCGGGATAGTTGGCGATCGCCCTGAACCAGCGCAGCGAAAAGCCGTTGGTCGGCAGCGACAGAAAGCCCTCGGGCGTGAAGGCGACGAGGCAGACCACCAGGATCGGCGCCACCATGACGATGACGAAGATGGTGTGGAAGATCAGCGCGAGCGGTCCGTTCCGGCTCATCGGAACACCTCCGCGTAACGGCGCTCGATCAGTGCGTTGCTGCCGACGACGATCAAGACCAGCGCGGCCAGCAGCAGCGTGGCGACCGCCGCACCCAGCGGCCAGTTCAGCGTGTTGAGGAACTCGTCATAGGCGAGCGTCGCCGCGACCTTGAGACGACGGCCGCCGATGATGGCGGGTGTCGCAAACGCGCTGGCCGAGAGCGAGAACACGATGATTGCGCCCGACAGCACACCCGGCATGATCTGCGGCATGATGATGCGACGGATGATGGTCACAGGGCCGGCGCCCAGCGACAGCGCGGCATTCTCGATCTGCGGATCGAGCCGCTGCAGCGCCGCCCACACCGAGAGCACCATGAACGGCATCATCACATGTGCGAGCGCGACCACCATGCCTGTTTCGGTGAACATGAAGGGGATAGGTGCGCGGATCACCCCGGCCGACATCAGCAGCTTGTTGACGAGGCCGTTATTGCCGCCGAACAGCAGCGCCCAGCCGAGCGTCCGCGCCACCACGGAAATCAACAGCGGCCCGAGGATCACAAGCAGGAAGACGCTTTTCCAGCGTCCGCTCATGCGGTTGAGGATGTAGGCTTCGGGCGCGCCGAGCACCGCGGTGAGCAGCGTGGTCAGGATCGCGATGCGAAACGTGCGCCAGAACATCTCGGCGTAATAGGGATCGGTTACGATCTCGTGCCAATTCTTGACGATGAAGACGGGCTCGATGCCCTTGTATTGACCCCAATCGTGGAACGACAGCATCACGGTCATTGCGAGCGGAATCAGCAGCACGCCGACGAACAGCATCAAAGCGGGCGCCGTCATGGCCCAGGGCGCACGCACTCTGCGTTCCTCGGCGGCTGTGCTCATGCGGAGGCTCCTCCGCGCACGCTCATATCCTCGGGACGCCAGGCGAGACGGACAGTCTCGCCTTCGGCCGGTTGCCTCTCGCCGTCATTCTGGCGGATCACGGTCGCCAGGCCGCATTCGCTGTCGCACTGGAATAGCCAGTGATTGCCCTGGAAGATGCGGGTGACGATCTTCGCACCGAGGCCCGCGTCGCCAAAGCCGATCCGTTCGGGGCGAATGCTGACGGTCACGGGACCGCTGAGTCCGGCAGGCGCGGGCGCGCTCCACGAGCCGGCGATCAATCGCGCAGGCGCACTCGTCCGATCGATCGTCGCGGCGAAGTCGTTGGTCTTGCCCAAAAACTGCGAGACGAAGGCCGAGGCCGGCTTCTCATAGGTCTCCTGCGGCGTGCCGATCTGCTCGATGCGGCCCTGGCTCATCACCACGATGCGGTCGGACAGCGACATCGCCTCGTTCTGGTCGTGGGTGACCAGGATCGTGGTGGTGCCGATGGTGCGCTGGATCTGGCGCAGCTCGATCTGCATCTCCTCGCGCAGCTTGGCATCGAGATTCGACAGCGGCTCGTCGAGCAGCAGCACGCTCGGCTTGATCACCAGCGCGCGCGCCAGCGCCACGCGCTGCTGCTGGCCGCCGGACATGCGACGGGGATGACGGTCCTCGTAGCCGGCAAGCCCAACCATCGCGAGCGCGGCGCGGACGCGCTCGGTCCGTTCGCCGCGCGGCACATTGCGCATCTCGAGGCCGAAGGCGACATTCTCGGCTGCGGTCATGTGCGGAAACAGCGCGTAGCTCTGGAACACGATGCCAAGCCCGCGTTTGGCCGGATGGATCGCGGTCAGGTCCTTGCCCTCCAGCCGGATCGCGCCGCGGGTGGGATCGAGGAAGCCCGCGATCATTTGCAGGGTCGTTGTCTTGCCGCAGCCGGAGGGGCCGAGGAAGGAGATGAACTCCCCCTTCCCGACCGCGAGACTGAAGTCGTCGACGACAGTCTGCGCTCCGAATTGCTTGGCGACCCCTTCGAGCTCGAGATAGGCCATGGCACTGTCTCCGCTATGGCCGATCAGCGCTCGACCTCGCGATTCCAGCGCTTGGTCCACTCCTCACGCTTGTCGTTGATGACCGTCCAGTCCGGATTATAGAGCTTTGCCGCGCGCTCGCCGATCGGCGCCATCTTGCCGAGCTCCGGCGGGACCACCAGCGATTTCAGCACCGGGCCGTAGCCGTAGTCCTTCAGCAACACGAGCTGGATTTTAGGGTCGAGCAGCATCTTGATGAAGCTCGACGCGAGCGGCGAGGCGTTCGGCTTGGTGATCGGACACGCCGTCGTCAGCAGGGTTGCGGCGCCTTCCTTGGGATAGACGAAGTCGACGGGGAAGCCGGTGTTGGCAAAGCTCTGCACGCGGCCGGTGCCCCACACCGCGATCACGGCCTGGCCGGACTGGAACAGCTCGGTCATCTTGCCCGGCGACGGCTCGTAGGCGAGCACGTTCGGATTGATCTGCTCCTTGAATATCTTGAAACCGGAATCGACACTGGACTCGCCGCCGCCGTTCATCTTCGACAGCATCACCAGCGCTTCGAGGCCATAGGTGTTGTTGATCGGCGGGATCACGAGCTGCTTGGCGTATTTCGTGTCCTTCAAATCGTTCCACGAGGTCGGCGGCGCCCAGCCCTTCTCCGCAAACACCTTGGTATTGTACATCAGGCCAGTCGCAACGATGCCGATCGCGACCGCGCGATCGTCCTTGAAGCGGGCGGTGTCATAGAGATCGGCCGGCAGGCTATCGAGCTTGCCGCAGAAGCCGAGCTGGATCGCCTGGTACATCGGGCCGTCGTCGACGATGGCGACGTCGATCTGCTGGTTGCCCTTCTGCGCCTGGAGCTTTGCCAGCGTGTCGGTGGAGTTGCCGGCGACGTACTCGACCTTGACGCCGTTCTCCTTCTCAAAGGTCGGGATCACCTCGTCGCGGATGGTCTTCTCGAACGAGCCGCCATAGCCGGCGACATAGAGCGTCTTTTGCTGGGCCGAGGCGACCGACGGGGCGGCAATGAGAGCCGCGATGCTGACCGCTGTCAGCAGGCGAAAAGTCTTCATGTGGTCCGATCTCCATACCGGGATGAGGTGACGTGCCGACGAGTCTCGCTGGCTGAGCCTTCCGCATTTCCTTCCGCGCGAATCCCGTGTCCGACCAGGGCTCCGGCCCCTGCTCGACGGGCTTTGGCGCGATCCGGAGGTTTGAACCCCTCCAATCTGCCGAAAAAGCGGGCTGTCTCCAGCTCTGATGAAAAAGATCGCAAACTCTGGCTTCCATCGTCCAATGAATAATGGCACCGTCTGCATGCCGAAATGTTATGAACGGAATTCGGGATGGCGCGGATCAATTCGCGGCAGGTGGAGGCCTTCCGCGCGACGATGCTGACCGGCAGCGTCACTGAGGCGGCGGCCCTGATGACCGTGACGCAGCCGGCCGTCAGCCGGTTGCTGCGCGACCTCCAGGCACTGTTGAAGATGGAGCTGTTCGAACGGCGCGGCACCGGCCTCGTGCCGACCGCTGCGGCAATGGCACTCTACACCGAAGTCGAGCGCTCCTTCGTCGGCCTCGAACGCATCACGGCGGCAGCTGAGGAAATCCGCGGCCGCCGCACCGGCTCGCTGCGGATCGCTGCACTTCCAGCGCTGTCGAATGGCTACCTGCCCCGACTGGCCGGACATTTTTTGAAAGAGCGGCCCAACCTCAACCTCGCCTTCTTCGGCGTGATCTCGCCAATCGTGGTCGACTGGGTGCTGAACAATCAATGCGACATCGGCTTTGCCGAGGTGCCGATCGCACATTCGGGCCTGCCGAGTCTGCGGCTGCCGGCGCTGGCGCGCGTCGCGGTGCTGCCGACCGGACATCATTTGGCGGAGAAAGAGGTGCTGGAGCCGGGCGATTTCGAGGGCGAGACCTTCATCTCACTGTCGGCGGGATCGTCGAGCCGGCATCTCGTCGACCAGGTCTTCCATCGCAGCGACGTCCGCCGCGTGCTCAGGGTCGAGACCACCCTGTCGGAGATCATGTGCGGCATGGTGTCGTCGGGACTTGGCGTCGCAATCTGCGATCCCTTCACCGCGCAGGAATTTGCAACGCGCGGCGTCGTCGTGCGCCGCTTTCTGCCGCGCATCGACTTCGAATTCTCAGCGGTTTTTCCGGCGCAGCGCAGCCCCTCGCCGGTAGCGTTGGACCTCGTCGAGACCATGCGCAAGTCGCTCGCCGAGTTCGAAGATTGAAGCAGAATCGCTTTGGGTTGAAAATGGTGCAGCCACAGGCTCGCTCAACCTCTCCCGCTTGCGGGGGAGGTCGGCGCGAAGCGCCGGGTGGGGGCTTTCTCCTTACGGGGAGTGTCCCGA